>CAIXLU010000565.1 GCA_903920315.1 uncultured Oscillochloris sp. | reverse complement strand
GTGCAGGATACGCATTATGGCAGCGGATGCGGCGCATGAAGGTCTCGTCGAAGCGCAGATCGTCCGCCAAGTACTTCCCCAGTGCGCCAAAGACCGTTGCGCCCGGCACGTACGGGAGGCTCTCGCGAAACTGTGCGCCAGGTTTACGCTCGGCAAATGCCAGCGGTGAACGTGCGATAATCTGTACCGCCATTTGCTGTAGTGATAGTGTCAGTTCACTCATAGCTACTGCCACCTAGTGTCCGTAATGCCTCAGCCATCTGAAGCACACTCATCGGCATATTATCCCAGTAGATCTGCGCGTTGAGGCTACACCACCCCAGCCCGCGCGATTTCGCCCCGCCCCAGCGATCAGAAAGGCGAAGCGCCGCCCAGAGCAGCGCGGCGTGGGCTAGTGCATCAAGCTTGCCAGTAATCGCCTGATCAGATTGAAACACCAGACCCTCGCGTGCTGTCTCGCGCAGCAGCAGGTGCTGATCCTCGGCCGTGCCGCGCCGCCGGTTGATCGTTACCGAGGGGCGGACTCGATTTGTGCCAGGCAGTCGGGCCATGTGCGGGTCAATATCGCAGATCAGATCGGCGAAGCGCAGTGCTGATACCTGTTGGGGGCTACCGAACAGCGTACGGATCGGAGTTGCTTGCTCACTGCGTGGTGGCAACTCAAAAGGCGAGGGGATGTCATGGCCCAGGCTGCGCAAGAACTGCTCGGCGGCGTGGCGCAGCTTGCCTTTCAGCTGCGATCCCGGAATGATCGGGCGCCCCAGACCATCACGCACAATCAATGTATCAGCCAGGGTGCCTGCGCTTCCCGCAGCACCAACACTGAGCGCAGTTTCAGCGGTTACTGTTAGCGCGATCCGCAGATCAGGCATGCGCTCTCTCCTCACGCAGGCTATCCCGCTCAACAAACTCATATATCTCAGCAAGGTCGGGCCAGATGCTCTCCTGATCACCCTCTTGCATCCGCAGCCAGGGAGGTATGCTCGCTGGAACACCAGGGGGCGTATCAACACTCTGCCAGGGGCCTTCGACATGTTCAAGCAACGTGTCGGCGTATTTGGTCAGCCGGGAGCGGGTAGCGAGATATTCAAGCGAGCTGACCAGCGGCCCGCCCTCTTCGGCGCTATCGAGTACACCACGCAGGCGGTAGAGTTGCGAGCGAGGAAACCGCACATCCTGTAGAGCGCGTACCGTGTGTAAGAGCCCATCGATCTCGTGCCAGGTATAGGGGCGAGCGGTTCGCCGGTAGGTCTTGCGATTTGGCTGCTTATCGTCGCCCAGCGCCTGCTCACGGAAGGTGCTGATACGATCAGTGATCATCGTGATTGACTTGAGTACCATGAAATCAATAGCTCCGCCACTATCGACTTTCGCATGAGATCGTGTATGAGCCAGTTTCTTCGCGCTTTCGAGCAACTGCTCGACCAGACGGTGCAGAAAGAAGATTGGCAGATTCTCCTGGGCGATCACGACCCCGGCAGATAGGCCGACATTCGGCGTATAGCTTGTATGGACAGCATCCAGCGTGCCCCTATACCGATCCCGGATCGGGGGTCGAGGTATACTATCGCCCATTAATTGTTCAAAGGCCAGACCCATCGCCAGCGCAATGTCGAGTGCCTTACTGCCCGGCACAATCAGGATCATGTCGTCGCCACCAATGGTCAAGATCTCAAAGGGGTAGATGGACTCGCGTACCCCTTGATCATTTATGATCTCCGATGGCTGAAGATGCTGCGCCAGTGCGCTAAATACCGCCTGTTTCGCGGCATTGGTGAGCTTTTGGGCGTGTTGAGCAAACTCGCCAGGACTCTTTGTCGTACCCATATAGCGAGCAACGTTGTTCCCATCAGCGTAGATCATGCCGATATAGCGCTTGGGATGTGACGCCTGTCCAATCTCACCGACATCCTGCGCTGGCTGGACGTGCTTTTTTTGCCATTTTGCAGCATGAGGAGAGCCACGGACATACTCAAGAAACTGCGTCTGCCATGCATCTTGTAGAGATGAAGGTCGCCAAGCAAACGCTTCGGTAAACCATGTATGTTCCTGCTCACTGCGTTTCAGCCTACGCCCAATATACGCTTTACGGGCAGACGACTCACTGAGCAGCGGTTGATTTGGCAGATCGGGCGCAGAGACGACTGCAGATCGGATGTCGCTTGTTGCGCACTTTTGCGACCAAGGGATCATCTCATAACGCGGCAGGTCGCGCAGTTGCTGTAAAAAGGGAGCAAGTTCCCTTTGCCGCTCCTCACGTCGTCGGTAGAACATCGTGTTTAGAACAGTGACAAGCTCGTTGAAATTCTTACGATTGAAGAAGCGGCGTTGCAGTGCCCCCGTACTCGAGTCTTTTGGATTCACCCCTTCTGGCGGGTAGTAGTAGCTTAGCAGAAGCTTGGATCGCTGCGAGATAGCACAATCTCGCTCAAAGTCCTCGATCCAGTAGCGCAGCGGGTCTCGCCCAAAGCGTAGTTCAAGGAGACTACATTCGATAGCGACAGATGCACTAAGAGCAGTGAGGGTCTGATGCGTGTAGAGTTGTTCAACCTGATCTGGTAATTTTTTGTCCGCGCACAGGTGTGCAGGCGCAAAGGCCAGAAAGTTACCTCCGCTGGCGTAGATACTGCACTGTTCTACGCGCTTCGAATCGCCGAGCGCCTCATCAAGCTGCTCGTGCCAAAGTTGCATCAGCCCCTGCTCATTCACCCAGTCCAGCAGTGCGCTGGCCCCACGGATCTCGGGCAGCTTCGGCGCCTCGAAGACGTATTCCTTGATCTTCGTCGCCCCACCGTAGACCAGGG
>CAIXLU010000564.1 GCA_903920315.1 uncultured Oscillochloris sp. | reverse complement strand
TACTCCATCGCCAGGAAGAGTTCGCCCCCGTCCTCAAAGTGATCCAGGACACGCGGCAAACAAGGGTGGCGCAGCGCCGCCAGCAACCGACCCTCCCGGCGAAAGGCGCGGCGTAAACCCTCGTCGGTCGCACACGTCTGCTTCAGCGCGACCGTCAACCCCAGGCGACTATCGCAGGCCGCGTAGACCGCGCCCATCCCCCCGCGCCCCGCCAGACCCAGAATTTGGTAGCGCCCGCAGATCGTCGTGCCGAGGTTGAGTTCACGCATAGGTACTCCACAATGTGTGGTGAGCATATCGTAAAAGGCTCCCCACGACCTATGGTAGGGGATGCGGGCACAGATATATTACCTGGAGCTAAGATATCTCAGCTCAAAGCGCCGCAGGAAAATATCCCTGATTTTTCTCTCCCACAGTATCTACTGAGCTATCTCAGGGCGGGATGAGTCGCCACCTTGCACCCCACCACTACCTTGCTATGATTTCCCTGCACCCCGCGCCGACGAGGCCCCCCGATGTGCGCCAGATCGGGGGATATTGAGTACGTGGCCGCAGAGAGCAGAGCAAGCCCAGTAGATGCCAGAATATGCTACCCTGGCATCTACCGTCGGGGTACCGGCGACCAACAAGGAGCCGCCGTGAAGATCTGGGTTGACGCCGATGCATGCCCAAAGACCGTGAAGGATCTCGTGTTTCGCGCCTCGGCCCGCCTGGGCCTGCCGGTCTGCCTCGTGGCCAACCGCCCGCTCGCGCTGCCCGACTCGCCCCTGATCACGATGACCCAGGTGCCCACAGGGAGCGATGTCGCAGACGCGCACATCGTCCGCCACGTGGCCCCCGGCGACCTCGTGATCACCGCCGACATCCCGCTGGCGGCGCAGGTCGTAGCCAGGGGCGCAATGGCCCTCGACCCGCGCGGCGAGGCGTATACTGTCGAGACGGTGGGCGAGCGACTGGCGGTGCGCGACCTGATGGAGGAGCTGCGCTGGGCCGGAGTGGCGACAGGCGGCCCGGCGGCCTACAGCCCCGCCGACCGCCAGCGCTTCGCTCAGGCGCTGGACCAGCTACTGCCACGTCAGCTTTCGTGATGCCCCCGACACCGATGTGCCCGCCTTCTGCTGATTCAGATCGCGCCGCATCTGCGCCCACGTGGGATCGTAATAGCCGGGTGCTACGATTCGCCCGTGCGCCGACACACGCATGTGCGTGTCCATGGAGTCCAACCGATGACATCCACAGATTCCACCGATCCAACGCCTGTTGGGGCCACGCTGGTCGATAGCGCGGGCCGACCGGCCATCACCATCACTCCCTACACGGGCGACCCCGCCGCAGCGCTCCAGCCCATCACCCCTGGCGATGAGGCCCGCCAGACGATCCTGGCTGTGCTCCGCGCCGCCCCCGGCGTAGCCATGGCTGTAAGTGTCGGGGGCGGGAGTACCTACGCCCTCCGCTTTGCCCCCCACGTGGCGGCGCAGCTCGCCAGCGGGCAGGCATCACTGATGAGCGCCGTCAACGGCGGCGTGCGCGCCATCGCCGTCAATGGGCAGGGCCGCATCATTGCCCACGGTACCCTCGTCCCCCTCACCGGCGTCAGCCCCGCGCTCGCCGCCCTCGGGATCTGGCAGGCCCTCGCCGTCATCACCGCCCAGCATTACCTGGTGGACATCCAGCGCCAGCTGCGCCAGATCGCCAGCGCCGTCGCCGCGCTGCGCCAGTGGCACGAAGACCGCGAGCTCGGCCAGATCGTCAGTGACCACGCCTACCTGGAGCGAACCCGCGATCTCTTGCTCGACGGTTCGCTCCGCGACGTGGAGCGCGGGGCAATCATCGGCCAGCTCGAACAGATCGAGCGCCAGGCCGGGGTCATCGTCGCCGCACACCGCCAGTCCCTCGCTCGCGCCGCCGAGCAGGCGCGCATCCTGCCGCTTGGCAGCCATTTTTGGTGGGAGGTCGAGCGGAACACGGATCGGATGCTCCAGCACATTCGTAGCGCTGCCGCCGACCTCCAGATGCTCGGGCTCGGACTCAGCCTCCAGGCGACCGCTGCGCAGACCCAGGGTGCCCTGCTTGGGCGCAGCCGCAAGGGTGCCGACCTGCTCAAGGCGGTGGGCACCGGGACTCAGGACGCCCGCGCGCAGTGGCGGGCGCTGGCGACGACGGTGCATGGCCGCTGCTCCGAGATCGGCTCGGTCAGCGACGGACGGCACATACTACGCAACCTGCGATCCCTTGTCGCACTGGAGGTCGATGCGGCAACGGCCCACATCATCCCGGGGCTGCTTGCCCTTGACTCGGCATCCAGCGCGGCGCAGGCCAGGGATGCGTCGGAGTCATCAGGCCAGAACCCCCCGCTCCAGATGATCGTGCGGGCGCTGCCCGGCGGCGACATCGCGGCATTCCAGCTACAGAGCGCCGCGCCGCCGCCCGCCACGCCCGCCGCGCCCGATTGCTCCGCCCTCGCCGCCGCCCGCCAGCTTCAGGCGACCAGCGGACTCGCGCTGGCAAGCTGGGACGACCTGCGCCATGCCCGCGAGCAGTTCCGCCTGCGCGACGGGACATCCGTGCGCGACTTCACCAACCTCACGGGCTTCCGCCACGTCTTCCTGGTCGCCCCCTCCGGCGCGTGTCTCTTCGGCGGCTTTGTACCCCCGACGCACGCAACGGCCCTTCGGCAGACGCTCGCGGAGATCCGCGCCGCCCTGGGCACGTGAGCGGCCCAGGGCACGCCGTTGATACGTTGATAGTCAACACTTTGAGGGTTCCACCACACGAATCTTTGAACTTCAGGGCGAGACGGTAAACACGGTACTCCGTGGAGGCTGTGAGATCTGAGCGAATGCAGCGGCGACCGCTTAACCCCGCAGGGCTGGCGCAACAACTGGCTGCGGCGCATGAGCCAGCCCCACCCGCACGAAGAGCAGGGGCGCGCCCAGAGAGATCCAGCCGCCGAGGATCGTGTAGCGCAGGTAGCGCGCCCCGCAAGTAGCGTCGCATCGCGAGAGAAGATCGCCCCGAGACCGGCCCAGATCACCAGCACCACCGCGAGACCCACGAGCAACCGCGCCCCGCGCTGCCAGATCGGGCCGGATGCGTCGAATCCGCCCCGCACCCGCAGCAGCAGCAGTCCCGCTGTGAACCCAAACCACGTACCGCCAACGGTGAAGGCGGTGTCCAGCGAAAGCGGCGCAATCGGGTCGTTGGGCAGAGCGCGGGCGGCGTTCTGCGCCCACTGCGCCGGGATCTGCCAATGGGACTGCATGGCGAAGGCCACAGCAGGAAGGGCGACCAGCAGCAGCGAGGCCAGGAAGGACGTGCCAATCTGCTGTGCCAGCCCACATGCGGACACCCGCCGCCACACGAGGTCGGCCCATGCCATGAACGCACCGAGCGTCAGCGCCCCCAACGCCCACCCCGCCAGCACATCGGTGGGGAAGTGGACGCCCAGAGCCAGACGCGACACGCCGATCAGTGTTGCGAGGAGCAGCGCCATCGCCCAGGCCCAGCGACGACGAATCTCTGCGGCGATGATGCCCCAGACCCCGACCGCGTTCTGCGCGTGGGCCGACGGGAGTCCGAACGATGTCTCAGCCGTCAGCGCTCGCACCTGATCGCTGTACCAGAAGGGGCGAGGCCCGACGAAGGCGAGCTTGCAGACGGTGTTAAGCGCCGTGCCCAGAAGCAGAACCAGGCTCAGACGCACCCCCAGGCGCGGGCTCACACACCAGAAGATCAGCGGCATGAGCAGCAAAAAGAAGATCTCATCGCCCAGCACGCTTAGCCCACGCCAGAGCGGCGCAACGCGGGCACCGGAGTCCTGCAAGGCAAGGATGAGCGCAACCCCCCACGCCCAGATGGTGTCCATAGTCACCTCCCTACGCTTCCGCGAATACTCCATCACCTACGATCCCATTATAGATTGCGATGGCAATACGGATTTATCTTAACTATCTGACGTTACAACAGCCTTGCACGAGCCTCCACTACCACGATTCGGGAGGGGGGAGCTGTGGTAGAATGCATATGAGAATGATAGTTCTCACACGCATATCCCTCAGATTTCTCCCTCACCCGCTACCGGATAGCCAGATGCCCTCCCTTGAACAGGAATTCCCATGAACACGATCATCTCCCCCTCACGCGACGACCACCGCCTCGCCCTGGGGGACACCGGCGACCTTGCCTATAACCCCGCCGCTGTCTACCTCGCCAGCCTGCCCAGTCCCCACAGCCGCCGCACTATGCGCGCCTGCCTCGCCACGATGGCCCACCTCCTCACCGGCCAGGCCGACGCCGACCCCCTGCGGGTGCCCTGGTATCGCCTCACCTATGCCCACAC
>CAIXLU010000563.1 GCA_903920315.1 uncultured Oscillochloris sp. | reverse complement strand
CTGCCGACCCTTGCCCACCCATACCCATCCATCCCACGCGGGCGGATGACCAAGCGCCTCGATGAAGCGCAGCAGCGCACCCTCATCATGGGTGGAATCACTGATGAGGGTGTGCGCGTCGAGCTTCGAGAGCCAATACGCCCCCGCCGCATCTCCTTCCGCCAGCACATGCAGGTTAAAAAAGCCCAGATCCGCCAAACGGAGCGCCCCTTTCGGCCACATTGCGTGTTGCAGCGGCAGTCGCTGGTCAGACGCACGGCCATCAGCCAGATCAAACCCGGTCCATGTCCCGTGCAGCAGGTCGATCTGGAGGCCACATTTCAGCGCAGCCGCTGTATTTGTCGTGGTACTCCCCCCACAGCCTTCCCAGAGATCGGCCAAACTATCGGGCAACACAATGGTGGTGCTATCGTGAACCAACACCTCGGTGAATCGCTCCAAGATGGGGATGGCCACAGGATCGGCGGCAATGAGTTGCTTCACACTGCGCAGGAGTACCTCGCGCAAGAACTGCGCCGTTGCCCGGGTGAATCGCTGATCAATGGCCTGCGGACTGACCTCAACACCGACCCGTGCCGCGCTCTGCGCCAACTGCTCCACGCTCGCGTCGGGATGGGCCAGCCAGCCAAACACCAGGGTTTGGACGAGGGTACTCGCCGTGAACTTCGCCCGGTCAGGGCGTTTCGTGTACTGAAGCGCACTATCTGCGGCTTCCGCAATCGTGGTCAAGGTTGTTTGTATCGCCTGACTAACCTGTGCTATCGTGGTCATGGGGAGACTCCTGATGATCGGCGGTGTTGTTCCGGTATCATCCCAGAAGGTTTCCCATTTGTCATTTTTTAAGCTTGATGCGCATGGGGGGGATCGGTGATGACCCCCGCCGTCACCCCCACCCGCCGCTTGGGCGGGATCCCCGCCGCGATGCGCAGTCGGGTGATGTAGGTCAAGACCGTGGTCGCACTCCCCCGATACCCGAGGGCCTTCACCTCACGGGCGATCATGGTTCCTGTATGGCACCCGGCATTCCATCGTTCGAGGATGTACGGCGTAAAGGGGTCACGGACGCTCGGTTGGCGTGAGCGTGGCGGACGTTCGGGGAAACGGGGAGACCGAAGATAGGTGCGTATGGTCGCGCGATGGAGCCCGAGATGATCGGCAATCGCACGGATGCTCCACCCTTGGGCATGCAAGGAACAGACCGCGTCATACCGCGCACGCCGCCGGTCAGTCGGGGAGGGCTCCCCCGCATCCGTACGCGGTAAAACGGCCGTAGGTCCCGTGTCCGCGTCAGCGGCGGGGGCTGCGGGTGCTGCAGCCGGCGAGCGAAGTGTCGCCTCAATCGCGGCCCGCTGCGGGTCGAAGATCTTCACCAGGGCATCTCCCAGATTCGTGAGCAGATGCCACCGATCGGCCACCTGTACCGCATCGGGGGCACCCGTGCGGGCACCTTCTGCATACGCGCCGCCTCGGTCACGACTAATGACCTCGACCCCCGGATGATCCGAGCCACTGGGCCAACGTGTCTGCCGTGCGGTCGGGGAGCAGGTCAATGATGCGGCCCCGCTCGATATCGATCATGATGGTGCCATAGGTGTGGCCTTTGTGCTTCGCCCAGTCATCTACGCCCAGGATGTGGGGGGGCGGTGGCTCGGGCATCGCGATGCCGCGTACCAACCGGAGGAGGGTATCGCGACGGGTCAGATGATCGATATCCCCGGCCAATCGCTGGCCCGCAGCCCCGCCCAGAGCGACCCCGATGCGCTGCTGCTGCGTCGCCAACCGCTCCGTGCGGCGCGCCCACGGGCGGGCAATCTGCGGCACGCGCTCACAGAAGATGCGGCGCGAACATGTCGGGGTAGAACACGTGCATTTAAGGGCGTGATCAGCAAAAGCAAGGCATTCACCCCGCCGATTCTCTTCCAGGGCGGGGTCGCCTACAACCAGGGCGTCGTGCGCGCCTTCGAGACGGTGCTTGGCCTCGCGCCTGGTGAGCTGATTATTCCGCAGCGGAACGAGCTGATGGCCGCAATCGGCACTGCGCTGATCACGATTGACGCGGCGGGCGAATCCGCTCCCGTCTTCCGAGGCTTCGCCGCGCTGGAGGAACTGGTCCACGAGGAGGAGAGCAACCATCGCCCACTGCCCGCCTTGAGCAGTTGCGCGTTTGCCCTGCCCGTCTACGATATCGGGCTGAGCCTGCAGCCCTCACCCCCTGCCCCTCTCCCAGGGGGAGCATATCTTTACCCACATCTTTTGCTCTGCCGAGATGGGTGAAGGAAAGAGGGCATATGAGGCGTCCTAATGCATAATACGGTACATTTCCGCAACGTCGAGGAGGCGCTGAAACCCATTCCACATCACCGTGACGCCGGG
>CAIXLU010000562.1 GCA_903920315.1 uncultured Oscillochloris sp. | reverse complement strand
TTCGAGGAGTTGCTCGATGAACAACATACTTACGGATCAGAGCATCGTCAGCAATCGCTACCAGATTGTGCGCTCGATCGGGCGCGGCGGCATGGGTGCCGTCTATGAAACAATTGACCTCCGCCTTCAAACAACCGTTGCACTTAAGCAGCGGACAACGGTTGATGATACCTTTCGGGACGCCTTTGAGCGTGAGGCGCGTATGCTGGCCAAGCTGCGCCACCCCGGTCTGCCGATTGTCAGCGATCACTTCTTCGATGGCGAAGACCAGTTTTTAGTGATGGAGTATGTGGCAGGGCCGAGTCTTGAGGATGTGCTGGCTAATCAGAAAGGTCCACTGGACGAGGCCGAGACGCTGCGTATCGCCGATCAGTTGCTAGAAATCCTTGAGTATCTGCACGCCTACTCCCCACCGATCATCCACCGCGATATTAAACCGCAAAATATAAAGATCAGTGGCGAGAGTCGTCGGGTAGTGCTGCTTGATTTTGGCCTTGCTAAAGGCAGCGCCGCTGTCAACTCACCAACCTTGGTCAAAAGCATCTTTGGCTACACCCGCAGCTACGCGCCCCCGGAGCAGGTCAACAATACCGGCACCGATCAGCGCACCGATGTCTATTCGCTAGGAGCAACGCTCTACCATATGCTCACCGGCGAAGCCCCGGCATCGTCTGAGATGCGTATGTTTGCGGCAGTGAACGGGCAATCCGATCCGCTAAAGGTTCCCACTGAGCTGAATCCACGCCTGAGCCGCGATGTGAGTACGATCTGCATAACTGCCCTGGCCTTATCGCAGGCACAACGCTATCAGAGCGCCCACATGATGCGGACGGCCCTGCGCTTGACGACGCTGGGCAAACGTCTCTGGCCGACGACCTCGACAACTGAGCTGATTCAGCCGCCGCCAATTCAGCCCACTTTTCAGGTTCCTCCCCCGTCCACCGAGTTGCTACAGACGCCACCGGCCCAAGACCAATCCCGGCGAACACTGGTAATCATCGCGATAGCTGTGATCGCACTGGTGGCATTGATCGGCGCGGGAGCAGCTTTTGTCTTGATGCGTGGCCCCACAAACCCCACAAATGTACCGTTGAGCCTTACCGCCGCGCTGCCGACAGATGCTCCGCCGACACGCACCTCTATACCAAGCGCCACGTCGCTGCCGCCGACACATACGCCTATGCCGAGTGCGACGCCCCTGCCGCCGACACACACGCCTGTGCCGAGTGCGACGCCCCTGCCGCCGACACACACGCCTGTGCCGAGTGCGACGCCCCTGCCTCCAACATATACGCCTGTGCCGCCAGCACCAAAGCCAACGCCAAAGCCACCAAAGCCGACGCCAAAGCCAAAGCCACCAAGACCACCAGAACCACAGCCACCAGATAATGGCGACCCGATCCCTCCCACTATCGCGCCGTGAGGCAGAGGAACAGGGAAGAACAGATCACTGCTGGAAAGACTGGGCGAACCAATGCAAGCTATCGAGTCGCCAACGGTGATTCATCAGCGCTATCAGGTGGTGCGACTGATCGGCGAGGGCAGCACCGGGCGCGTCTATGAGGCGCTCGACCTGAGCTTGCAGACGAACGTGGCCCTTAAGCAGTTAATCTATCTGAACACGCGCCGTGGTCGCGCCTTTGAGCGTGAGGCGCGCATTCTGGCTCGGCTGCACCACCCCAGCCTGCCAATGGTGAGCGATTACTTTAGCGATCAGCACGGCACTTTTCTGGTGATGAATCTTGTGGCGGGGCTCGATCTGGCTAGGCTGGTTGCGCAACAGGGTCCGCAAGACGAGCGGACAACCCTGCTGATTGCCGACCAACTTCTGCAGACGCTTGAGTATCTCCACAGCCAGCAGCCACCGGTGTTGCATCGGGCGATTAAGCCACACGATATTCGGCTGCTCGCCGACGGGCGGGTGATGCTGCTCGACTTCGGCATGGCCAGCGATCAGCCACCGAGCGAACCTTCGGCACCGCCTAGCCAATCGAGCCTGAATCCTTACAGCCGCTCGCTCTGGTACGCCCCGCCCGAGATGATCTACCGGCGTCCGCTTGACGCACGCAGCGACCTGTACGCCCTGGGCGCAACACTCTACGTCCTGCTGACAGGACAAGAGCCGCCGAGTACGGGGGAGCGGGCAGCAGCGCTGATCGCCCAGCAGCCCGACCCCCTGCGCCCAGCCCACGCCTTGCGCTCGCACGTGAGCAGCGAGGTGTCCGATGTAATTGCCCACGCCCTGGCGCTCAGTCCTGATGCACGCTACCCCAGCGCAGCGGCGATGCGTGCCGTTCTGCGCGATACCTCTGCGGGGCGTCAGGTGTGGAGCCAGCCTGCGCCCCAGCTTCACCAAAATCCCACCGCACCAGATATCACACTGCGTGTGGTGGGATCCGTTCTGCTGCTGCTCGGCATTGGCATGGGTGCGCTGCTGCTGCTTCTGGCGATGTTTCTCGCACGCTGAGAAAATAGCCGATAGCCGATAGCCGATAGCCGATAGCCGCTAATGCCCGGCTATCGGCTATCGGCTATCGGCTATTCTCACCCCAGCCGCTCGCGCACGGCGGCGATGATCGTTTCGTGTTCGGGGAATCCGCCCTCGCGGTACATCGAGTGGATGAGGGTGCCGTCAACCACCACATCGAAGGAGCCATCCTGCCAGGGGATGAGCTCAATCGAGGCCAGATCGTAGACGAAGGCATTCATCAGGGCCAGGGTCAGGGCCAGGGTCTGCGGCTCGTAGCCGCAGACTGCGCAGTAGGTGATGCTAACCTTGATCGGCTTGCCGACACTACGTTCGCGCTTCTGGGGCAGGCTAGGCCGGGTCGGCACCGCACGCGGAGATTCCGTGGCCTGAACACCACCCGAAACAATCGCCCGCAGCTCACGCACCACCTCGCGGTCGGAGAAATGGCGGTGTTCCTCGCGGAAGGTACCAAACGCCTGCATCAAACGCAGCCGAGCCGCCTCGGGCAGTTCACCAATGGCCGTATCAGGCGCAATCCCGGCAAAGACAGGATCCTCGGCGTAGAGTTGCGTGAACATCTCGGCCTGGAGTGCGCTTACGCTCGCCGGGCGCTCGATCCAGTGGCCGATTGGATTGAACGACTCGTCGAAAAAGGCGAAGACCGGGATTGCACGGTACTTGCCCTCCTTAAGATACTGGTCAATCAGATCAAGGTTCTGATCACGCAGGAAGATCCGCAGATTCAGCTTGCCGCTAATCACCGCCAGGCCGTTCAGCACGGGCAGATTGTTGATCACGTCGCCACACCAGTCCTCACCAATGGCTATGACGTTCACTGTGGTCGGCAGGTTCGTAAAAAAATCTAGGTCCGCCCCATCTAGGGCGAGGGCCTGCTCATTGGCCTCCAGACGCTCGCGGTTGCGGGTCATCTGAGCCTTATAGGCGTCGTAGGTCATGCCCTGGGCGAAGCGTTCCGCAGTGATTGACATGATGCTCTCCGTAATTTACGGCCACAGAAAGACACAGAAGGACACAGAAATATATTTTTTCTGTGTCCTTCTGTGTGCTTCTGTGGCAAAACCTTGTTAGCGTAGTGAACGACCTGCTATCAGGCTAGGAAATTTCTGAGGAGATCCTTGCCGCTGGTGGTCATGATCGACTCGGGGTGAAACTGCACCCCCTGGACAGGGTACTCGCGGTGGCGCAGGCCCATGATCAGGCCGTCGTCCGTCCATGCTGTCACCTCAAGCTCGGCGGGCAGATCCTCGCGGCGGACGATCAGTGAGTGGTAGCGGGTAGCCAGGAAGGCGTCGGGCAGGCCCGCGAAGACGCCCTGGCCCGCGTGGTGGATCGGCGAGACCTTGCCGTGCATCACCTGGGGCGCACGCACCACTGCGCCGCCGTAGGCCGCGCCAATGGACTGGTGACCAAGGCAGACTCCCAGGATAGGCACGTGGGGGGCCAGTTCTTGGATAAGCGCAATGCTAATGCCGGCCTCGCTCGGCGTACACGGCCCAGGGCTGATCACGATCCGGTCGGGCCGCATGGCCGCAATCTCGGCCACACTGATCACATCATTACGGTACACATCCACCGTTGCCCCCAACTCGCTGAGGTACTGGTAGATGTTATAGGTGAACGAGTCGTAGTTATCCAGCAACAGCACGCGCACGATGCCCCCCATCTCCTGATATGTCCGGTGTGAAAATAGCCGATAACCGATAGCCGATAGCCGATAGTCGGGCATCCGTAGCCATTTTCATGGGGTATTGTGCGCCCCGTGCATGGACGGCTGATGTGGCCGCAGTATAGCACCTGCCGGTAGATGTGTGGGAGCGCAAAAAAACACTTCAGGGAAGCTGACACCTGACACCTGACACCTGACACCTTTACCCATCATCGCCAGTGGCACGCCGTTGGGCGCGGGCGGCGCGCAGGCGTTCTAGGGGATCATCGGGGGCAACGGGCGGCAGGGGCGCGGCAGTCGGCGGGGGCGGCGCAGATTTGCCGCCGATCCGTGTGGCGACGCGCCGTTTGGCGCTGGCGAGTCGTTCCATTGTCGGATCGGTGGGGGCGGGGGCAGCACGGGCAGCGCGGGCAGCACGACGAGCGGCCAGCCAACTCCCGACGGTGCCGAGGTCACTTCGGCGCAGCATCAAACGGCGCAGGGCGATGTCGAGGGGTAGCAGCAGCAGGGCCAGCAACAGCAGGGGCAGGCCGATCTCGCTGGCCGTTGTCACCTGCGCATCCGGGTGGGCGAAGGCATCGGCGGCAGCACTGATCATCTGCCCGCCCGTGAGGGTGGCAATCGCCGTTAGCAGAGCCGGGTTGCCCTGAGACGAGCGGTACTCCGAGGAGTAGGGCACCACCAGAGCGGTGGTTTCCTGGATGACGGATCGGCTACCTTGGGTGCCACTGATCTGCACGATGTAGGTGCCGGGGGCGGGGTTTTCGATGCGGCCCTGGTAGCTACTCGATCCGATTTGCGTGAGCGGCAGTTCGATTTTTGTCTTGCTGCCAACGCTGATCAGGGTCGTTGTCACCTTCAGGTCGGGTGATGCAAGGGCACCGGCATCAAGGCGCATGGTCGTCTCGCTGCCGGTGACGATCATATCGGTACTGACTTCTTGGCCTCCGCGTACCGGCAGGATCGCACTGAGGAGCTGTCCCGCGAAACGCGGGAAGTCAGCCCACGTCAGCCAGTCCTTCGCCCACGCGCCCTTGGTGTCACTCATCCAGGCGGCACTATGGCCCAGGCCATACTGCCACGTGGCCAGGAGCGGCTGCTGATCGTCGGTGGCCATGACCAGGCGGGCGCGTTCCTTGAGGGTGCCGCCGTTAAACCCGTAGAGAGCGGGCACGGCACCGATCCCGGCGAGCTGTGGGCTTGTACCGATGGCCACCGGGGTGAAGGGCCGCTCAATGATGTAGTTACCGACGGCGGTAATCGTCTCCTGCACAAAGATCTGTGGCACCTCGGTCATATCCTGGGCCGCGTAGAAGCGTCCGCCTCCCTGGTTGGCGAGTTGCTCCAGGTAGGTTGCCGAGCCACCACCAGCCGCCACCACACTCAGGGTGATGCCTTTGCTGCGCATGCTCTGAGCGATGTCGGTCTGATCGCCGCCGCCACCCCAGCCGTCGGTGAGCAGAATGGCATGCTTGATCCGCGCATCCACACCAGCCAGCATCTCCTCGGCCTTGATCAGCCCGGCGTGTACATTCGTGCTGCCACTGGGTTGCACGCCCGAAACTGCGCTGATCACCTTGTCTACCGTGGCTCCCTGGGAGATGGGCAAGGTCTGGAATGCCTGACTATCAAATGTCGCGATACCGAGGTGATCGCGGGGGCCAAGCAGCGCCGCCGCCTGGGCCACCGCTTCCTTCGCAATGTCAACCTTGCGAATGCCACCGGTACTCAACTGGGCGCTGTTGCGGTCGGGGCTGCTACAGTGGCAGGCGTCCATGCTGCCAGACTTGTCAATCACAAAAACAAGTGCCAGATCAGGGCGTTCTTCGCGGTTGCGCACGTCCATATAGACGGGCATGGCATCTTCGACCGGAGTGCGTCCGTAGCCGCCCACACCGAAGCTCTGGTCGCCACCGACCATCAGCAGACCCTTGCCCAGATCGCGCACATACGAAGGCAGCGCCGCCATCGTGCCCACGGGCAGATCGCGGGCGGGCGTATTCACCAGGATCACTGCGTCGTAGACGCTCAGGCCAGCCATATCGGCGGGCATGGCGTCGGGCGAGATCGGCTCGGCAAGGACATTGGTAGCCTTCAGGGCGCTGATCAGCGCGGCGGACTCTGCGGGCTGGGGGGCGACGACAAGGATA
>CAIXLU010000561.1 GCA_903920315.1 uncultured Oscillochloris sp. | reverse complement strand
TGATGTGGAATGGGTTTCAGCGCCTCCTCGACGTTGCGGAAATGTACCGTATTATGCATTAGGACGCCTCATATGCCCTCTTTCCTTCACCCATCTCGGCAGAGCAAAAGATGTGGGTAAAGATATGCGCAAGCGGGGGGGAATAACGCATTGTTCCCCCCGCTTGCGGGGGGCTAGGGGGGTAGGGCGTGTCACGAGTGTAAAGCAAAATTGACCATTCTGAAACCTTGTCAAAATCAACAATCAACAATCTGCAATCGCAGCAGTGCGCCGACCGCGCTGGCGACCACCCCGGCCAGCAGAATATACCAACTTCCCGGCAGCCACAGGGCACCCGCTATGGTCAGGGCCGCTGCCGATACCGCCACAACCTGGCTATCGCGCCTGCGCAGCAGCGGCACCAGCAGGCCCACAAAGGTGAGCGGGAAGACCAGATCCAGCCCATAGGCCGCTGGGTCGGGCAGCACCCGCCCAAGCAGCACACCGGCCAGAGTGCTACACTGCCAGACGAGGTACATACTGATGTTGGCCCCAAACTGGAAAGCGGCGCTGCCTCGGCCTGAGAGAAACTGGCGCACCCCGATGGCATAGGACTCGTCGGTGAGTTGGGTGGCCAGACCAAGACGTATCCAGGCTTTCTCGCGGCGCAGATAGGGCGACAGGGATGCGGCCAGCAGCAGATGACGTGCATTAACAATCAGGGTAGTGACAATAATGGCAGCCGGTGCGGCAGCGGCGGCGAACATGCCCACCGCTGTGAATTGCGAGGCTCCGGCGAAGACAAACAGCGACATCGCCATTGTCTGGGCCGGGCTGAGACCGGCTGCCATCGCGCTCACCGCATAGATCACGCCAAAGGGCGCGGCCCCCAACCAGAGCGGAGTCAAGGCCAGGAAACCGGCTCGCACATGGGTCAGGCGGTGTGGAGGAGACGATTGAATCATTGGCTCAGGGCGCGAACGGCGCGCAGGCTCGCCGCAGCATCAAGGCGGGGGTGATACTCTAGGCCGACGAAGCCCTTGTAGCCAAGCTCCTGGAGCAGCCCGAAGATATGCTCAAAGTTAATCTCGCCGCTGCCGGGCTCGTTGCGGCCAGGCACATCGGCCACCTGAATATGGCCAATCAGATCGAGGTTCTCGGTCAGCCGCCGGGTCAAGTCGCCCTCGCTAATCTGCTGATGATAGACATCGAAGCAGAGTCGCACATTCGGACTATTGACGGCACGCACAATCGCGAATCCCTCGTCGGAGGAACTGAGAAAGGTGCTCGGGTGATCGCGCTGGTTGAGCGGCTTGAGGACCAGAGTAACATCGGCGTCGGCTGCCGTCTGGGCGGCGACCTGCAGCACCTCGATCATTGTCGCCTGCTGCTGTTCGCGGGGGACATCGGGCAAGGCCGGGCCGCTGGTGACGATCAGGTTTTCGCAGGAAAGGTCAAAGGCCAGCGCGGCCGCACGATTGAGATCGGTGAAAAATTGCGGGTGCTCGGCTGGGTTCACGAGCGATGCGCTGCTGCCCACGAATGCACTCACCTCTAGGCGCAGGGCCAACTTCAGGGCAAGGGTGATGTTCATATCCTTTCCCTGGCGGCTCCAGAACTCAAAGGCAGAAAATCCAAGATCGTGAACATATTCTAGGCGCTGCTCGAAAGGCTTCTCGTGAAAGAGCGTCTCCACGCAGACCGAGAAGCGAAGGGGAGGGGTTGCCATAGTCGCACCTCGTCAATCCAGCTTATCCCCACAGGGTGTCGGCTAAGGTATTGCTGCGCTCCATTGTAGCGCACATCGGTGAATTCGCCAGAATCAGACTCTTCCGCACGATGGAGATACACGATATGGCACGGCAGATTGGTACGTTGGCGGGGAAAGTGGCGGTGATCACTGGGAGTACGCAGGGGTTTGGACTGGCGATTGCCCACGCCTACGCGGGCGCGGGTGCCGCAGTGGTACTCTCGAACCACCTGCCGGATGAGGTAGTTCGCGCTGTGGAACGAAGCAAGAGTCTTTGCGCCCTTGCGCCTTTGCGTCAAATCATACGCACGTGTGACGCAAAGGCGCAAAGAGTGAGATTGAGCTACCTCACCATAAAATTGCTATAACTCAATGCTCTGGATGATCCGCTCGAACTGTGCGCTTGCCTGGACGAAGGATATTTCTGGGGCGGCAATGGTTATGTAATAGGAACGATCTTTGGTGATGAACAGGTACTCGCGGGCGTGGACGACTACTGGCAGTGAGGCTCGCCGGGGCGTATCAATGGGCTGCACGACGTAGGCGTATTCCAGCAGGATGGCCCGCTGACCAGCTAGGGTCGCCTCGCCATCGGCGAGCAGGTGGTAGCCGATAAGCTGAGCGTGTTCCTGCACCCGTCGGTCGAGCAGAGTCTGGAGCGTTGGCGGGTTGGCCGGATCGAGATCGCGCCGCTCGACACTGAGGGTTGTCTTGAAGGCTGAGGCTGTCTGCGGATCCTCCACCTTGAGCAGCAGATCCTGGAGCGAGTCAACGCTGATCCAGCCAGCGGGGTAGGCCAGCCGCAGGCCGGCATCGGGCTCGGCGTAGGGCCGGGTTCGTCCCGTCGTCTGCACCATCAGCAGCCAGCCTAGCCCCAGAGCAATCAGCGTCACCAGGGCCACACCCAGGTCGCTGGGCAGGGTGCGCAGGCGGTAGACCGGCGTATCGCTGCGGATCATGACGACCTCCCGGTTTGCCGCAGAGTCACATCAATGCTGCGGCGCATGAGCGCCACCAGAGTAAAGAAGGCAACCAGGGCGACAGCCATACCAAGAACCAACGAGCGCCAGTATTCGACACTCAGGCCAGTGGCGCTGACCTCGCCGATCAGCCAACTGAATGTGCCGTTGAGGGCGGCGGCGAGGGCGAAACCCACAGGCACCCACCAGATCGGGCGGTGGGTGAATTTGGCCTCGGCCATAAAATAGCCCATCAGGCCACCAAACGATGCCTGGGCCAGAGCGGCTGTCACCACGCTGATTACCCCCGGCCCGAGGGCCACACCACCGTTGTCCAGCACGTAACGCAGATTCAGCAGCGTGGCCACCCCCAGGCCCGCCACCGTCCCGTAGACGATTCCATCCATGCGCTCATCAAACTCAGGTGTGGTGTAGATCAGCAGGCGCACGGCGGCATAGGCGATAGCCTGCCAGGTAACGCCGACGATCAGGATGGATGCGGCCAGGGATGTGGTCGTGCTGGCCGAGGCCCACACACGTACCTGGAGCCAGTCATCGGTGATGCGCCGACCGAGGACATCGGTGAGGATGAGGGCCAGAAAGAAGACGGCGGCAACACGGAGTTTCGGCTC
>CAIXLU010000560.1 GCA_903920315.1 uncultured Oscillochloris sp. | reverse complement strand
GACGCGGCAGAGGCGCTGACGGCGCGGCTGGGCGTGGCGGGCTGGCCGATAGACGTGACGGCGCAGCGGGAGCTATCAACCCGCGAGGTGGCGGGGCTGATTGACGCCCTGCGGGCAATGGGGGTGACGGCATGAGCACGACGTTCCCCACGCGGCGGCATCAACGCCCCCCACAGCCCACCCCAAAGCCGCAGCCGGTGGTGGTGTCGGACGCAACATTGCGGCGGCTGATCGCCACGGGGGGCCGGATTGAGGCTCCTCCTACGCCCCCGAAGGTGGCGTGAGGAAACTCCACGGGAACTTTCTGATGAGACAGGAGGGATCTGAGATGACGAGCGAACGCGCACAACGACATCCCGCCGCTGGTGAAGGCGGCGGAGAGGAGGACATGGTGACGGAGATCATCACGAGGGACGAGACGCCGATGAGCGCCGAAGAGGAGGCTGAGTTTGTCCTGTACGACTCGATGCTCCGGCGGGGCTGGCAGGATGTGGGCATGGCGCTGACCCAGATCCGGGCGAAGCGGCTCTATCGCAAGAAGTGGCGCACGTTTGAGGACTATTGCGGCGATGTGATGGGGATGAGCAAAACGCAGGCAAACCGACTGATTGACGCCGCTGAGGTTATCGCGAATTTGACACCAATTGGTGTCATTCTTCCCACCAACGAGGCGCAAGCCCGCCCGCTGGCGCACCTCCCGCCCGCCGAGCAGCCCGCCGTGTGGCAGCGGGCCACCGAGATCGCCGCCGAGCGGGGCGAGCAGATCGTCGCCCGCCACGTCACCGAGGCGGTGCAGGAGCGTTCGGGCGGGGGCGGCGAGCGATCCGTGCCGTCGGGGAAGGCGTCGAACACGGCGACGACCCGCGTGGCGGGGACGGGAACGGGCACGGACGCGCCGCTGACCGAGGCAGAACTCGTTGACCTCTCGCGGCTAGGGGGCTGGGAGGTGCAGGCCGAGCGCATCAGCCCGCACGGCCTCCCGCTCATCACGATGGCCGTGATGCGCGGCGAACACTGGGGCGAGACGCACGAGGAGCGTACCCCCGGCGGCTGGCGGATCGAACGGGACGCGCTGCGGGCGAAGGATGCCGCGACGGCCCCCGCGACGACCCCCGCCTCGCCCGCCCCGCCTGCCGCCGCCGACCCGCTCACAGCGGTTGCCGACGCGCTGCGGCGGGGCGACACCCCGGCAGCCTACGCAGCGGCACGGGCCGCAGGGCAGGCCAGCGGACGCGCCTTTGCGGCCATTGATGCCCGCGTTGACGGTCGCCCCATTGAGGAGGCACTGGCGCTGCTGGACGCGCCCGTTCCCGCCCCGGCGCTGTCCGCGTTCCCACCGGGACACGTCGAGGGGGGGATTGGCGCGATTGAGCGACGGCTGAAGAGTCAGATCGCCGAGCCGAGCGATCTAAACTGGGCGCGGGAACTCCGCCCGAAGCTCGACGCCGCCCGCGAGGGGATGCAGCCCGCCGTCTATCAGGCGTGGTCAACGCGGCTGGATGGGGCGACGGAGAGCCTGATACGGCTGTTTCCTGCGGATCAGATCGTGACGGGGAACGGGGATGAGGATTCTCGTGGCACCATCGAGATCGAGGAAAACGACGAGGTAACAGTGTCCATCCTCGGCGATGGCATGCCGCGCATGGTCGCCGAGGGGATCGCGCAGATCGCCGAGGCGCTGCGCCTACTGGCCTGCGGGGAGGCGCACGCGGTGGATACGTCGTTGCTGGGGGAACTGGCCCGTGCGCTCACGGCGGCCCCCACGCCCGCCCGTGGGACGCTCCAGGCCGTGCTGACACGGATTGTCGCGGACGCCGAGGCGCTCGCCGCCACCGGCCACATCACGGGTGCGCCGCCGACGGATGGGATACATCGCAGGGAAGGCGACGCGAAGGGAGCGTGATATGCCCACGAGTCTGCTGAAAAACAGTGTAGATTATGCCCTCGCCAACGGGTATCTCGTGTTCGCGGAAAAGCTGCTCCGCGCATGGGCGGAGCAGCACGCGATGGATTGCGGGGTCTCCTTCGATGGGGACGATGGGCAGATGTATGCGTTTACCGAGGATGGCTGGGAGCGGTGGGATGATCGCCTGGGGGCGGTGTGTGTCGAACGGGCGGATCTGCCGCCAGGGCTGGTGTTTTGCGGGTGTGCGGAGGACTAACGGCGGCGATGTCTCGTGTCGCCGCTGACGGGAACGAACACACGCCCCGTACTCTCGTGGGTACCGGGCGTTTTGTTGCGTCCAGATGGGCGAAACCGCCTATTGACAAATTACGCTACTTGTAGCATAATAAATACATCAGAGAATTGCTCTGATAGGAGCACGACGAAAGGGGGTGACACCACATGGTCGAAATCGCGGTTGTAGGACTTGTTCTGCTGGTTTTCGGTCTTGGGTACTGGATCGGGCAGCGGCAGAGCAAACGATACTACCGGGACGTGCTTAACCAGCACGTGGATCGGCTTTTTGAGCGCACGGTAGAAGTCGAGAAACTCCATAAAGAGCTGGAAGTCTACACCGGGGCGAAGTCCCGGAACGGCACGCACTAGCCGGGAACGACCGTCGGGGGATGTGTCCCATCCCCCGACCTACACCGCATCACGATTATTTGGTGTCACCCTTCCGATAGGAAGGGATTGCGATGGATATGGTTCTTGCAGGGATCGGGGTTATCGCGGGCAGCATGGGTGTGGCGCTTATCATCATCAGTGAGCGCCAGCTACAGTATCAGGCCGAACGAGACATACGCCGCGCACTCTTTCCTGTCTGGGATCGATTGCGACAGATGCGTTCCGATGATCACCCAGAAAACAGCAGGTAGTCAATGGTCGAAAACTACATAACCACGACCGAAGCGTCAACGCGCCTTGGTCGCTCGCTGCGTTATGTTTTAGATCTGATTGATCGAGGTAATCTTGATGCACAGCGCATCGGCCCGCCCCGCCGGGGCCAGTGGCTCGTCAGTGCGGCCAGCGTGGCCGCGCTGGCCGCACGATGGGCGGCGAACCCGCCGCGCCGGGGGCGACCCGCCGCCGCCGCACCCTCGGAACTGACGTTGGCGAAGCGGCGCTCGCGGGCGCGGCAGACGGAAGGCTAACGGCGGCGATGTCTCATGTCACCGCTGACGGGAACGATCACGGCCCCTCGGAGCATATCCGAGGGGCCGTGGTCGTTGTGGCGTGGGCCATGCGGCACTCAGTGATCACGCGGCTCCCAATCGCGGATCTCAATCGTGACGATCACCAACACGCGCCCCACCGTCCAATACTTCACGGCGTAGACGACATGGGTATCCATGCCGGTCATCTGCCGCAACACGGTACCGTCGGGTGTCTCACGAGAAAAAAGACCATCCTCCGGCGCGTTTTTGATTACCTGAATCACCCGCTTCAGCCGGTGGATGTGCGCCTGATCCATGCGCTGGCGAATGGCGTCAGCCTGCGGGCTAAAGACGACTCGTGCCCATATCAACGGGTTCACGGGGTGGCGCTCCCGTCGATCTGATTCCCGTCGCCGTCGAACACCTCTCCGGTCGGCTCCAGGGTGTCCGGGTCTACCGCGATCCAGCCTTCTCGGTTTCCGCGCTCGTAGGCGGTGAGAGCGTACTGCTGGAGCGTTTCGGATGGGACGGGGGAGAACTCGCGCACCAAATACGGCGAGACATCCAGCACTTCGCGGGCACGCCGCTTCGTCGGCATCCGCACGCTCGCCGGGTCAACCAGCAAGCGGCGGTAGGTCTGCTCGGTCATGCCAAGCGCCCTGGCAAACTCTGCCTGGGTCAGCAGTTGCTCGCGGCGGTAATCCTCCAGCGAGCGGGTTACGGGTACGTCGGTCACGGGTATCATCCACACCTCCTCGGCGTTGTTCTCTGCGTATCTGTCTCAGTATAACACGGTATATCATCGGGAGATGATAGGTCATTCATCGCCCGATCATCGTCATATGATTACGGCTGTTCGCCGCCGATCTCCCAGCGGCGAGTTTCTTCGTGCGAGCCATCGGGTGCCTCCTTGTGGGGATGATGGTCGTTACGCCTCGTCCCAGCGTGGGCGGTACACGAACGCCTCGGCGAGATGCGCCGCCCCGATCTGCGGCACATCGGCGAGTTTCGCAATGCTGCCCGCGACGGCCAGCATCTGCCGTATCCGCGTGCCGCTCATCGGGAGCTGGCGGATCGCCGCTTTCAGGAGCGAGGTGGCCGCAGAGTCGTGCAGGGTGGACACGAACGGACGCTGATCGGGGTCTACACGCTCCTCCACGACCGTCCGCCGCCGCGCCGCCGCCACGCGCTCCTGCACCCGCTCGTCCGGCTCACCACGGGTGTCGGGGAACGCCATCATGTTCGGCACGGTGATAATCAGATCGGCCAGGAGCGCCTGCACGATCTCCGGCTGCGCCTGATACGCGAGCCGCGCATCGGCGGAGCACGAGCAGACCGCACGGTCGCTGCCCCGGTTCCCACAGGGACACGGGCGCACCACGCGGGCCGTGTCGGGCTGGTAGGCGTTGAGCCAGCCCGCCAGCGCGAAGGCATCCCCCGGATCGCCCTGGGCGATCAGTGTGACGGTGTGCGATCCCACCAGGGCGATCTCGATGGCGCGTTTCACATGCTCTTGCCGGGGGATCATGTCCAGCCGGGTGGTCGGTGGCGTCAGCGGTGACACGAGGGGAATGGGGCGAGGCCGCCGCGCCGCGATTCTGGCTCGTGCTGCCGCTGCTGCCTTTGCGGGTCGCCAGGATGTCCATGCCCAACAGATCGACCACCTCGCCCAGGACGAGGCCGGTGGCGATGCCGCCGACGACGATCAGCGCGACCTGGCCCAGGAAGAAGACCGCCAGAGCCACGGCGGTGATGAGGGCAGCGGTGAGGATCTTGTACATGGCGAGCACCCTTTCTGGCAATCGGTGATGTGTACGTTTTGACCTTTTCATTATAGCATAAAGGGTACAGTATGTCAAGCACAAGACGTACATAGCAGAGCAGGACTATTGCATAAAGCGTACTCCTGCGCTATGATGGCGGAAGGGGAATAACGGAAACGAAGAACCGAGAGAACAAGGGAACACCGATGGACGCAGAAGGCTGGCGGTGGCGCATCACCGAACTCAAGCAGCGGCTCCACATCACCGGG
>CAIXLU010000559.1 GCA_903920315.1 uncultured Oscillochloris sp. | reverse complement strand
GTGGGACGCGCCGATGACCTGCGCTGGCTGGCGCAGACGCTCAAGGCCGGAGCTACGGCAGCCATTGGACAGGTCGCGGCGGCCACAGGACTCGGCGGCATTGGCAAGACGAACCTGGCAACCGAATGGGTGCATCGCTACGGCCCGTTCTTCGCCGGGGGGGTCTTCTGGCTCTCCTTCGCGGAGCCTGCCGGGGTTCCCGCCGAGATTGCCGCATGCGGGGGAGTGGGTGCGCTGGGACTCTACGGCGAAGCCGATGGACTCAGCCAAGAGGAGCAGATCGCCCACGTCCTGCGGGCCTGGCAGGAACCAACGCCGCGCCTGATTGTGCTCGACAACTGCGAGGATGAAGACCTGCTGGCGATATGGCGACCCCGCATCGGCGGTGGCTGTCGGGTGCTCCTAACCAGCCGGTCGAGCGCGTGGGACAGTGCCCTCGGCGTGGTCGCTCGTCGGCTGGGCGTCCTCGCCCGCAGAGAGAGCATTGCCCTCCTGCGAAGCCTCCGCACGAACCTGACGGACACGGAGGCGGACACAATCGCCCATGTTCTCGGCGACCTCCCGCTCGCGCTGCACTTGGCGGGGAGCTTTCTCGCGGCCTACCCCCAGGAGCAGCCGGATGATTATCTGTCCCGCCTCGAATCCGCGTTACTGAGCCATCCATCGCTGGCGGGTCGTGGATCGCGCCAGTCGGTCACAAATCACGAACTCCATATAGCCCGCACCTTCGCCTTCAGCTATGATCGCCTGCGGGTCGAGGAACCCTGCGATGCCGACGCCCGCCGCCTGCTCGCCCGCGCCGCGTGCCTCGCACCGGGCGAACCCATCCCCACCGATCTGCTGCGGGCAACACTCGGACGCGACCTGACCGATGAGTCGACACGACTGGATGCCCAGGATGCCGTGGCGCGTCTCGTGCGCCTGGGATTGATGGACGACGAACACGGTGATGCGCTGCTCCTCCATCGCTTGCTCCACGCCTTTGTGGGTGATGTCGCGGATGACCCAGAGGCGCAGGGGGTGGTGGAAAACGCCCTCATCAACGCCGCGTATCACTACAACGAGACCGGCTATCCCAGCGCAATGCAGCCCATCGCCATGCATCTCCGCTACGCCACTGATCGCACCGCCGGGCGCGATGACGAGCGTGCGGCTAGGTTGTGTCACAATTTGGCCTACCACCTGAAAATGGTGGGCGACTACGCGGCGGCCCGCCCGCTGTTAGAACGGGCGCTCACCATTACGGAACAGGCGCTCGGCCCCAGCCATCCCGACACCGCCCAAAGCCTGAACAACCTGGCCGTGCTGTTGTTTTCTATGGAGGACTACCCGGCGGCCCGCCCGCTGTTTGAACGGGCGCTCGCCATCCGCGAACAGGCGCTCGGCCCCCGCCATCCCTCCACCGCCACCAGCCTGAACAACCTGGCCGCGCTGTTGCGTGCGGTGGGCGACGACGCGGCGGCCCGCCCGCTGTATGAACGGGCGCTCGCCATCACAGAACAGGCGCTCGGCCCCCGCCATCCCGACACCGCATC
>CAIXLU010000558.1 GCA_903920315.1 uncultured Oscillochloris sp. | reverse complement strand
TGTATAGCATGACCGTGCTCCTTCTGGATGTGATGGATGTCAGTGTGTCAGGTGACTGAGTGTATTGTGGTGGTGAGATGGTGTGCTTCGTTGTTGTGTCTGGATTGATGTTTCGTGTCCTCAGTATAGCCGTCGAGACCGAGACTGTCTCTCCGGAGAGAGGACGAGAATCGTGTACGGGCAGACTACGAGGGACTACGGGGGACTACGGGCACACTACGGGGGACTACGGGCACACTACGGGCACACCATTATGTGAGGGTAGCCAGGCGCACAGGTGCAACACCCGCGCAGCCGAATCAGTACACTGACCAGAACGCGCAAGAGACGACCGTCACTGCTACGCACGGATCACCGTCACCTGGCGACCACCTGGCGTAATGATGGTTTCGGCCGTGGTACGCTCGGCAATCGGTACGAGGCTGCGCCGCTGGTCGAAGATCACCAGCCAGCCGGTAACCACCCCCAGCCCCTGCAGGTAGCCGTCGAGCTGGGCGATCCCGTCGCTCAATGGGTTGGATGCACCGTCGCGCCAAACCTTCACTTCGATCGGCAGCACCACGCCCCCGTACTCCAGCCGCAGGTCGAGCCGCCCACGTCCCACCGCAAGTTCACGCTCCACACGCCCTCCGCCATTGGCCACTCGGTCGAGGAAGGCCATCAGCACCAGATGCGGCGCAATCTCATGATAGGCGGTCGTGCCCAGCAATGGCTGGCCGTGCTGGCGCCAGAAGGTGAGGAATGCCTCGCGCAGGCGCTCTGGATTGAGCCGCCCCTGAGCATCGATCCAGACCGGGGAGATCGCGGGAAGAAATGCACGGGTCGTGGTGGCCAAACTGCGAAGGATAATCGCGGCATAGATCGGGTTCGCGATCACCAGCCCCGCCTGCGGATCCAGCCGCACCAGCCCGAGATCTTGCACAAATTGAAGATCATCAACCGGCACATTCGCCGGCACTGTCCCCGACAGCAATGGCTCCAGAACCGCACGAATCGGGGGCTCTTCCAACCGATCCGCTAAACTGTCCAGATGGGTGTCCTGGCGCTGGATTAGCCGTGCTTTCGCCGCATCAATGATCGCCGCATCAATCGGCTGGGTGGGATCGGGAGCCAGCACTTCGACCGCTTGACGTGCGAGCGCATTAATCAGCCACGGTTGCCCCCCGGTGAGCGCGTAGGCCAAGGCAACGGCATCGGCGGTAATGACTTGGCCGGTTGCGATTGTGTGCTGCGCATAGAGCGCCGCGACATCCGCCGCGCTGAAATTGTCCATCGTGAGGGACTCGGCCTTGATGTTGAAGGGACTGGACGTGGTGAGCCGCGCACGTCCACCCGACGCGATCTTATAGTCACGCACGTCGCGGAGGCCAATCAGGGCCAGCGACCAGGGAAAATAGGTGGGCCGCCGACGATAGCCGTCACGCAGTTGGCGCAGCACCGAGAGCAGCGTATCGTCGGCGAGCGAGTCAATCTCATCGAGAAAGAAGACCAGCGGACGCGGACTCGCCGCCGCCCATGCACGTAAGGCGGCCCCGATCCGCCGTCCAGGCTGCGCCGTTGGCCAGGGTGGCGGGTGGAGATCGGAGGGCAGTTGATACAGGGCATCGTCGCGCCAGGAGTCAAGGATCGCCAACTCGGCCGCCCCCGGCTCATCGGGGAAGGGTGCTCCCACCTCCGCAGAGACCACCACGGCGGCATAGCGCCCGGCCGCCGTCAGTGCGTGTGCGACCGCCAGCATCGCCGTGGTTTTGCCGGTCTGGCGGGGGGCGTGCACAACAAAGTACTGCTGCTGGTCAATCAGCCGCGTGAGATCCGGCAGCCTGGCCGTGGGGGAGAGCATGTAATGCACCTCTGGGCGGCACGGCCCGGTTGTGTTAAACCAGTGGGGCATGGCGGCACCTCACACACATGAGCGGATTTCACCCCAGTATAGCACGTTTGGCGCATCAGGAACGGATAAACAGTGGCTTTCTCGCGATGACTGTCTTTGAGAACCACCATCATCCCACAGACTCCCCCCCCGCCCACCCATCACGCAGCCCTCCCTCACACAATTCCTAAAAAATCCCCCTCTCGACCGCATCCTTTTGGGGCAGTCAAACGGTGTAGATACCGTGTCACACCGTCTCGCCGCCCCCAGAGGAGAATAACTATGACCGC
>CAIXLU010000557.1 GCA_903920315.1 uncultured Oscillochloris sp. | reverse complement strand
GAGCGTTCGTGTTCGGGGAACTTCATCATCGCCCAAGCCCCCGACCAGGTGCTGAATATTGAGACATCTCCCCACGCCACTCGCATCACCGACTGTGTCGGCGGCTGCCTGACCCACGCAAACCACTTTACGAACCCCGCCCCCCTGGGTGTATTTGAGCCGCCTATCGAGAAGACTCCGCACTCCTATGATCGTCTGCACCGCATGGATGAATTGCTGGGACAACGACGCCCCCTGGCTCTGGGCGATCTCCAGAATATCCTGCGCGATCACCAGGGCCACCCGTACTCGATCTGCTTCCACATTGATCCCGAGGAGCCACCTGAGGAATACTACGAAAGCGTGATCTCCGCGATCATAGACCTGCACGCTGGCGCCTTCTACCTCAGCGATGGCCCGCCCTGCGCGAATCCCTACAAGCGATACGCCATTGCTAGTTATGGATCGTAGTACGACAACAAGACTTCCTCGATGTACGGCCACAGAAAGACACAGAAGCACACAGAAATATTTTTTCTGTGTCTTTCTGTGTGCTTCTGTGGCAAAACCTCGTTGTAAACCGCGACCCTGCGATGTCGGTCAATTGTACAATTTGGTCTGATCAGCTATAGTTGCGCCGCAATCCGCAATCTGCAATCCGCAATCTGCAATCTGCAATCATATGTGGCTTATTGTTGGCCTGGGCAACCCAGGCGAAAAGTATGATCGAACACGCCATAACATCGGGTTTGCGTGTGTGGACGCACTGGCTCATCGGCATGGCCTCGAGTTCCGCGTGAAGCGGGCCAATAGTGTGGTTGCCGAGGGTACTATCGGCACGCAGCGCGTGGCTATCGCCAAACCGCAGACCTACATGAACGAGAGTGGGCGGGCGGTGTCGGCTCTGCGCACGTGGTACAAGCTGGAACCCACCCGCGAGCTGCTGGTGATCTACGACGACATGGATCTGCCCTTCGCCAAGCTGCGCCTGCGTGAGCGGGGGAGTCCGGGAACCCACAACGGCATGCGCTCCATCGTCGGACAACTCGGCGGCAACGAGTTCCCTCGCCTGCGGGTGGGCATCAGCCAAGCCCCTGGCAAGATGGACGCCGCCGCCTACGTTCTCAGTCGCTTCTCGAAGGATGAAGAGTCCGGGGTCGCCAACCTCTGCGACACCGTCGCCGATGCGGTGGAGTTGATTGTGCGCGAGGGGTTCACGGTGGCGATGAATCGCTACAACGCAACCTAGCACGACAACCAAGTTTTGCCACAGAAGCACACAGAAAGACACGGAAAAACATTTTTCCGTGTCTTTCTGTGTGCTTCTGTGGCCGTACTAGAAACTAATGAACCCCCAGTAGATGCCGTAGATGAGCAGGAGTACCGCCAGGATCATTCCCACCGGGTCGTGCCTCAACCGGCTCCAGATGCTCGGCGCTTGGCCCTGGTGGCCGCGTAGGTAGGCGATCATCAGTCCCAGATGCGCTCCAACCAGGGCACCAAGGTACGTGTCGTTCTGGATGCGTACTATCGCCAGTCCGTAGCGGCTAAACCACGCATAGAGAATCAGGAGTGCCGCCGTCATGCTGGCACCAACAAATCCTCCACTGATGGCCCAGATCAGGATCGGGTGAAATACACGTACCAGGACTCTGGGAACTCCCATGCGCTGTGGTAGTTGCATAGTTTTGTGCTGTGGTTGACGTGAGTAACGCCGGTGGGGCAGTCGCTCTTCTCACCCCTCGTTTGTGCCTTCTTGCTGACGTGCGATGGCACATATCAGCCATAGCCCCGAAGAAACGACTCTACATGGCGAATGGTTACGTATGCAATCTCAAGATAACCTAACGGATACCCTTCGTTGGCACTACCGCAAAACTCGCCATGTCACGCTTCGCTTCGCTCAGCGTCCCGATGGGCATGATCTCGCCGGGACGCTCGCTTCGCTCAGCGTGACATGCGGTACGTTTTTATTTTTTTTCCAGATCAAGCTCAAACATACCCACATACCAGCGACGCTGGATGCGGTAGGCCAGACCCTCCACACCGAGGGTGCGTAGGGCGTTACGCAGCGCCCGTCGGCTGATCTTCGGGCTGAGCAGTTCGCCCCGGCGCAACTGCTCTTGGCGCACGTCCTTCACCACAAAGCCCTGGCGTTTGCAGAGGCGCACAAACTGGCCGTAGTGGAAATAGTGCATGTCGCTGAGCCGCTGGAGGTCGTGGAAGGCCGCCCCGCCCTTGCCCCGCCCACGCCGAGCGATAATCCGCTCGGCCATTGGACGCGGCAGCCAGTTGATCCCGCGCAGGTGGTAGTGCGGATCTACCCAGGCCCGCCGGTTGATCGCGGTGATTAGGCAGTGGCCACCGGGCCGCAGCACGCGGGCGATCTCGGCGAGCATGGCCACGGGAGACTGGACATGTTCGATCACATCCCAGGCGACCACCGTATCGAAGCTGGCGTTGGCGAAGGGCAGCGCCTCGCCGGCGGCGTTGAAGACGGGCAGTTTCATGCTATGACGAGCGGCGCGCAGACGCACGATTGTGCAGTAGGCCGGGTTATACTCGCTGGCTATCACCCGCGCCCCGCGCAGAGCCGCCGCCACCGCAAACCCGCCCATGCCCGCACCCAAATCCAGCAGGCGCATGTCCACCAGCGGGCCAGCCGCCGCCGCGACCATATTTAGTCGCTCGTCTTGGTATCGTTCCTGGTTAATCCGTCGCTCGCGCCAGTGCGCAAAGTCGCGCCGCCACCTCATGTGCTGAAGCCACGGGTCAATCGCCCGCTCAATCTCAGTTGTTTTTTTGGGCATTGTTGCTCTGCTTTCTGTTTTCCCTATTTTCACCCAGCCACCGACGACGACGCGATCCGCATGACCCACTGGTTCAGGGCGGTGGCAAGGGTAAAGGCGAGGATAACGACGATGAACGTCTGTCCCCAGCGACCGCGCTGCCAGATACGGTCGGCGTAAACTGCCCAGCAGACCGACATCATCGGCAGCATGTAGAAGATCTGCTTGTCAACCATCGAGATCCGGTAGCCGGCCAGCATAAACAGCAGCGCCACGCTCAGCCATGTGGCAAATACGATCCAGACCAGGGGCTGGCGGCGCAGAGCGATGAACCCCGGCAAGGTGAAGAGCAACGGGATGCCGATCCCGTAGTAGAGATAATCCCCCGGCCAGATCCGGTAATCGAGGTGTGGGATGAATCCAAGGATATAATCGCGAAAAGGTGGTCGTTCCACGCCGACGCTCTGCGGCCCGCTGGTGAAAACCGTTTGCATATAGGGCAGCGTGCGGGCGATCATCGGCGGGACATACTGGCCGTAGTAAATGATCAGCGCCAGAGCAATCGCCACGCCCGAGGCGATCCACAGGGGCCGCAGGTTGGTACGTAGCGTGGCCCATTCTCCACCGCGCAGCGCATTCAGCCAGATCAGCATGGTAAAGCCCACCAGGAAGACGCCCATAAACACGCCGGTGACGGTGTAGATCAGGAACGTCGCCAGCAGTACCAGCGAGAGCGTCACGAGCGGTCCGCGCTCACCCAGGCGATCCCAGAGAGCGATGATCATGGTCTGGACGAGGAGCGTCAGCCAGAGGCCAAAGGCGGTAGGCACATTGCCCCAGATATGCAACAGAAAACCGACTGGAAGTACGACATAGGTGATGGCGGCAATCAGGGCGGCGCGGGTACTCAGGCCCGCCTTGCGGGCGATCAGGGCGATCAAGATCGGTCGGCTGGCATCAAGCAGCAGACTGAACATATTCGCCGCAATGACCATCGGCATGGGCGTGAAGGCGAAGAGCGTAGCGAAGATGTGATACCAGGGCGAGTAGGGAATCACCGGGCGATTGGCCCCCCACTCGGCGGTGGGCATGGTTGAATCATTCAGTGGGCTGTTAATCCCATAGAGTTTGGGCAACTGGCCCTGGATGATCCAAAGTACCCGATCCATATGCCACTGCACATCAACAGCCGAAAAGTAGGGGTAGAGCATCCCTACGGCCTTCAGCCAGTAGCCAACAAGGAAAACGATCAGCAGCAGACTGCCAAAACCCGAGCGGGACTCCAGGGGCACGCCCGAGACCCGGAAGAGCCAGGTGGTAGCGGCGCGCACAACCAGGGCGAGCATGACACTCCACCCAGCCAGCCATGCCAGCCGGGGCAGCATAAAACTGCTCGGGAAGCGGTGCGTCCCCAGCGCCCAGCCACCCAGGAGCAGGGTCGCTGTCACGCCGATCATCGCCCATACCAGCGGCGACGGACCGCGCCCGCGTGCCTGCGACGCGATCCCACCCAGCGCCAGACTCAGGCTCGTAAACATGCCCAGCACCACAATCAGAGCTTGGCCAAGTCCCGTCAGGGGTGGCAGCACCGCATCCAGCCCGCTACTGCGCACGGGGGCCACCGTGACATCGGAGACAAAGACGCCTAATGGTCGTGGATCGCTGTAGGTACGAGAGCGCAATTCAAGGGAGAGACTCCCGTCGCGCAGGGCGTCGGGAGGAACCAGCAGGCTCAGCCGTCGGGGTGCGGGGTTATCCGGCAGGCTTGCCAGGAACATGCCGTTGCCCAGGAGACGTGCGCCCACAGGCTGACCATCAGGGTGCGCCACGACCACACTCACACTGACGGCCCACGCCCCGCGACCGAGGCTTGGCAGCAGGATGCTACTCTCGCCCGTACTCCAGCGGTAGGTGCGAGCCGGAGCGAGAACAATCTCAGCGACGATATTTTTGGACGGCAGGGCACCGCCGACAAGTGGCGAGGCAAGGCTAAATGTCAGGCGAGGGGCGGCGGCGATCTCGGCGGGCAGCATGGCGAGCAGAGTATCGGTGGTATGACGGGGCATACTAACCCGCACCCCATTCACCGCCACAGCGACATCGCCCAAAACATTATCGGGCTGGCCGGGGGCGGCGTGCAGAGTCGCAATCCAGACCCCCTGGCGGTGGCCGGGCAGCGTGAGTTGATCCTGCCCAGGTGCCCAGGGATACGCTTCGCTCGCGCCATCGGCGTCAATCTCGCGGGCATTGAAGCCCTGGAGAAAAGCCGAGTCACGGTCGCCGCCCATATCAATCCGCACCACTGGCCGCACGGCGTAGGTCGCCGTAAACACCACAATCGTCAACAGGGCCAGGAGGAGAGGTAGTCGCAGGTTGCCGATGTGCAACGCCGCCAGGGATGCCCCTTGGCCACGGGCCTGCGCCAGCGCCGACTTCGGTGTGGATCGCGCCATGGACACCTCGTACTAACGGGGAGGTTTGGAGGAGCGCAGCTCCTCCGAGAAAAAACCTTTATACGCGCAATTCGGCTGATTGTACCAGAAATCGCGGAATGTGTGACCTTTTCAGACAGTCCCTCAGACGCGGGCGCGCCCGACCGCGTAGCGGCGACCCGGTTGCTGGTACAATAGCGCCGCGTATGCAACCTGTGATCCGGCGATAGTTGAGGATGCAGAATGAAGCTGACTGACCAGCCGCTGTCTGTTCCGTGGGCCTTTCGCGTAGCAGGCTTGCTCAATAGAGCGATCCCCGAGCGTGTACGGCGCGCTGCCCGCCATATTCCGCTGCTCAATCGCAGCATTCAGCGATTCCTCGACCAACAGGCACCACCTGGCGCGACGGTGATCACTGTTGCTGGCGGTGTGCTGCGCGGCGCACGGCTGGAGCTGGATCTTATGTCGGAGCGCGAGTACTGGCTTGGCAGCTACGAGCGCCAATTCCCGCTCGCAGTGCGACATTTCTGCAAGCCAGGCATGACCATCTATGATGTCGGGGCGAATATTGGCTATACGTCGCTGATGTTCGCACGGATCGTTGGCGTGCAGGGGTGTGTCTATGCGTTCGAGCCCTTGCCCGCAAATATTGCGCGCCTCAGAACGCACATGCGCCTAAACTTAGATCTGGCACACGTGCAGGTGATACCGTCTGCGGTCTCAGATCAGGAAGGCCATGAGATCTTTCTTACGCATCAGTCGGCGGCGATGGGGAAGCTGATCGGCTCCTCTGATCGCGAGACCACCTATGTCGATCAGATCGAAGTCGCTAGCCTGCGGCTTGATGACTTCGTCTACCGCGATCACCACCCATTGCCTGATCTGATCAAGATTGATATTGAGGGGGGGGCCGTGAAGGCACTCCCTGGGATGTCGCGCATCCTGGCTGAGCGTCGGCCGCTCTTGTTTATGGAGTTGCACGGGCCTGCAGAGCAGGAGGTCGCATGGGACATGCTGCAGCCGCTTGGGTACCAGTTGCGCTCCATGAATCGCGGCTACCCTGTCGTCGCCACCCGCTCCGATCTCGCGACCCGTTGGCGACAACACGTTGTTGCGATTCCCTGCGATTCGGTCTAGGACAGTTAAGGTACGAATACACCTATGCTTATCACTCTGCTGGCCACGCTGCCGCTGCTCTACCTGCCTGGGTGGGTGGTGAGCCGTGCGCTGAACGCAACCCCTGCCGACGCGCTGGAGCGCCACTACGAGCGTGTGACGATCTCGGTGCTTTGGAGCGGTTGGCTGGCCCTGTTGCTGGCCGAGTTGAGCATCTTTAGCCTCTGGCTTCATGTAGCAATAACGCTGGTGATATGTGCGGTCGGGCTGATTGTGGGAGGGGTTCGGGGAGGGACTCTCCCTCCCCGAAAAAACTCCCGCACCGAGATCCTCGGCTTCGCCCTTATCGGCATGATTGCCCTCTTCCTGGCCGGGTCGCCCTTTGAGGTGATCCTTGGGGTGCGCGACGCCGGGGTGTATGCGGACACCGGGCTGGCAATCGCCCGCACCGGGTCGCTGGTGCAGAGCGACCCGCTCCTGGCCGAGATCGGTCGTGACGCGGAGTCGGCTGATCCGGCGGTGGCTGACCCGGCCAAGCAGGCGCTCTCGAATTTCCTGATCAGCCAGCCGAAGAATCGCTACATCGCCACGCGGCTGCGGACCGCTGGTTTCTTCGTCTATGAGGGCGAGGCCGACCAGGGCCGGGTGGTGCCCCAGGGACTGCACCTGTTGCCGGCTTGGATTGCCCTGCTGGCCTCCGTCGGCGGGCCGCATCTGGGACTGTTCGCTCCCGGCCTGCTGGCCGTGCTGGGCGCGTGGAGCGTGGGCATGCTTGGGCGACGCCTAGCGGGGCCGTGGGTTGGCATGCTCGCTTTCCTGTTCCTGTCCCTTAATGGTGCGCAGGTCTGGTTTGCTCGCTACTCCACCGCCGAGAGCGCCTCGCAGTTCCTGATCTGGGCCGGACTCTATTTTTTTGCGAAGATGGAGTCCGATCCCCCTGAGTCCCGGCCCAACCTGCTTGTATCACTGATGGCGGGGGTGGCGATTGGGCAGGTGGCCCTGGCCCGACTTGACTTTTTTCTGCTTGGGCCGGTTATAGGCTATTTGTTCTACTGCTGGTTAAGCCGCCGCTGGTATCGCCCACAGACGCTGATGGCCCTCGGGCTGGGCGTGATGTTGCTCCACGCCGGGCTGCACTTGGTCCTGATCGCGCATGCCTACCTCTTCGATACGGGCTTTAATCGCATCCGTGAGTATGCGCTGCTTGGGCTGTTCAGCCTGCCCTTCCTCACACCTGAGTTGCGCGATGTGTACCTGACGGCGAATGGCAGTGGTCTGGCCAGCCGCTGGCGGATCTGGCTAGAATTGCTGGCGCTGGTGGCGGCGGTGGGTGGCATACTCTGGTTGCGTACGCGGGCGGGTTTGCTGCGCCGTTTCGAGACGGCCCTGATCAGCCGCCGCACCCAGATTTTGCGTATTGGTGCGGCGGCTGTGCTGCTGATCGCAGGCTACGCCTACCTCGTGCGGCCCGAGATTATTGACGCCGATCTGCTGTTCAATACCCGCAGCGGCTGGAACGATCCGCTCACCCGCGACCCGTCCGTGGTGGCGGGCGATGTGCGCTCCGGGCGGATCACTCCCGATGAGGCGCATAACCAGGCCGGTGTGGTGATGAAGTCCGGCCCCTACTGGTTTGCCCAGCCCGACCTGACGGCCACCCAAGCCCAGCGCGAACGTCTGGCCGCCGAGCGCGGCCCCTGGCAAGGCCCCTTCTCGAACCAGACCGGCAACTGGCTGCGGCTTCAGGGCTACATCGGTGCGCCCATTCACCTGCCGGTCATCCTCTGGTACAACGAGTTCAGGGCCATGAACTGGTGGCAGCGGCTGATGATTGACCCGGCGACGCTAACCTCTGCGCCCGCACCGCTCCAGAACAAAGATACGATTCCCTTCGCCAATCTGGTGCGCGTGGGCTGGTATCTCTCACCTCTCGGCATTATCCTCGGCGTCGTCGGCTATGCGCTCTGGTGGCGGCACGGCCTCAGCCGCGCTTCCTGGCTCTTCCTGGCTGTAGCCTTCGTCGGCACCTTCTTCTTTGTCCGCCAGACCTACGGCACCTCCGAACAGACCTATATCTACATCCTGCGCCGCTTTGTGCCAATTGCCTACCCAGCCTTTAGCCTGGGGATGGCGTATGCGCTGGTTGCTCTGGCGGGAGGCCGGGAGCAGGAGGCAGGAGGCCGGAAGCAGGAGGCAGGAGGCCGATTAGTGCTGGCAACCGGAATCACCGGGCTGCTGGTGGCCTTCTTTATCGTTACCAACCAGCCGATCTACCGCCATGTGGAGTACGCTGGGGCGCTGGATCAGGTGGGTGCGCTGGCGGCGAGGTTCACGCCGGGGCGCGATGTGCTGCTGCTGCGCGGCGGTGACTCGATCTATGCCGACTCCCGCGATATACCCGACCTCGTGGCGACGCCTCTGCGCTTCGCCTATGGGTTGGATGCCTTTACGGTGAAAAGCAGCCAGCCGGGTGCGTATGCCAACGACCTAGCCGCCGAGGTGGCTCGCTGGCAAGGGCAGGGTCGTCAGGTCTACCTGTTGCTTGGCGCCAGCGGAGCCAGTTTCGTTTTGCCCGGTTACCGGCTAGAGCCAACGGGCAGTTTCACCCTCGACATCCCTGAGTTTGAGCAACTCACCAACCAGAAGCCGCGTAATGTCGCACGGTTCAACCTGCCCTTCCAGATCTACCGGGCGGTGCCGTCCATTCCTGGCGTGCTGGCCACTGCGCCTGCTCCTCTGGCTCCCAACGACTTTGCGGCCCAAGTAACCGGGTTCTACCGCCCTGAGGCGCGAGACGATGGCAGTACCTACGCATGGACGAACGGTGACGCGCAATTGCGCCTGGCCTGGCCCGTCGGTGCCACTGCGCAAACAGTGCGTCTGACCCTGGCTAGCGGTGTGCGCCCAGAACAGATTGGCCCCGCCACCGTGTGTTTCTCGGCCCAGCCCGAAGCGGGAGTCTGGCCTGTGGTCTCCGCCACCGCCGTGGATCTTGGCTGTATGCCCGTGAGCGCTACGCCGACCGAGTACACGGTGCGTCTTGATCCCGCCGCCCTGCCGCCCGTCCCCGGTGGCACCCTGCTTCTGCGGATGACCTCCGACTCATGGGTGCCCGCCGCCGAGGACTCACGTCAAACCGACCGGCGCGCCGTCGGGGTGCAGTTCGGCGGAATGACTGTGGTGGGTCTACAACGCCAGGCCGAAACAGAGGGCGACATCCACCGTCTCATCGCGGGAAACAGCGGTCAGTTATAGCGCCCGCGCAGGTCGTTCATCCGTACCGTGAGGACATCGCGCAGGTTGCGCAGCGAATCACGCACGGGGTTCACCTTCGTCTCCGCGCCGTAGTTCCAGAGTACCGGCACCTCGGCGAGGCGGTAGCCGCAGCGACGGGCCAGAAAGAGCAATTCCACATCGTAGGCGGTGACGGCGGCACCGCGCAGGATGGGCGCGTTGTCGCCGTAAATCCGCACCCGCCGGAAGAGATCCTGGGTTGCCGCACGGCTCAGTGCCTTAAATCCGCACTGGGTGTCTTTGATGCCCTGAATGGCGATCACGCCAATGATCATGTTAAATACGCGGCCCATCACGTGGCGGTACCATGGCTCGCCCTGGCGGGTGGCCCCTAGTCCCTCGCGTGAGCCGATTACGAGATCGTAGCCCGATATGAGGTAGGTGTACATCTTCTCCCACTCCTCAATCGGTACGGCCAGATCCGCGTCGCAGAGCAGAACATAGTTACCACGGGAGGCCAGGGCACCCGCCCGTACCGCGAATCCCTTCCCCCGGTGATCACGACGCAGCACCGTTACGCCAGGATGTAGCGCTGCCGTTGCGGCTGTCCTGTCGTTGCTGCCGTCGTCTACCACCAGCACCTCGCTCGCGTAGCTCTGACGTGCGAGGTAGTCCATGATGCTGCTCAGGGTCGCCGGTAAACGTCCTTCCTCGTTGTAGGCCGGGATCACGATTGAGAGCAGGGGTGTTTCAGAAGACACCATATCTCACTTCAGCGGTTGGTCACCCGCCGGTGACCAGCGCACAATAGCGTCGGCAAGAAGATCGGCAGCCCGGCGGTTTTCCGCAGGCGGGCGCTTGGCAAGAAATCGGGGCAGGCTGCGCAGAGCGGCCAGTTGACCACGCAGGCGGGCGCGAGCGGCTGGCTCGCGCAGGTGACGCAGGCTGTGCAGGGCAAACCGTAGCTGTGAGCGCAGGAAGATCGGCCAGTAGCGGCGGATCATCTGATCGGGCATGTTCTTCGCCCACACCAGGGCAAAGTTGCGCCCGCAGTAGTAACTGGCCAGAGTCCCGCCGCCGGTGGCACTCAGCTTATGGTAAACCACCGCCGTCGGCACGAAGATTGTCCGCAGCCCGGCCCGCCGCGCCCGCAGGTTCAGGTCTACGTCCTCGCAGTACATCACCAGATCCTCATCAAAGACCGTGCCACCCTCGGCCAGTTCTTCCAGGGCGCTGCGCCGGTAGGCCGCTGCCCCAGCGCACGGGCCAAAAACCTCGCTGACCACATCGTATTGGCCACAGTCGCGATCCCACACCCCGCGTGAACCGGGTTCCCCGCTGACCTGATAGTAGTCCCCGGCGGAGTGAATGTGGTCGCGCCGGTCGAAGAGCAGCAGCTTACTGGCGGCGAAGGCGTAGTGTGGCCGATGCTCTAGCGTCCCCACCAGTTGGTCGAGCCAGCGCGGATCAACCTCGGTGTCGTTATTCAGCATCACCACATAGGGTGCGCGGGTGGCGACAATCCCGGCGTTCACCGCCTTCGCCAGACCCTGGTTCTGCGGTCGGGCCAGCACGTGTACCTCGGGGAAGCGTTCGGCGAGCAGGGACAGCGTCCCATCGCGACTACCGTCGTCCACCACTGTCACCACGAAATCGCGGCGGATCTGGGCGCGCAGGGCGTCGAGGCATGCAGGCAGCAGGTGTGCGCCATTATAGGTCGGGACAAGAACGTCAATCATGCCAGGGTCGCGAGGTAGGCAGCCAGGGCATCGTGCCAGGGGCGCAGGGTCACGCCGAGATCTGCACCAGCGAGGTTTGCCAGTGCGGTGTAGGGTGGCGGTGTGCTATCGCGTCGGTAATCGGCAAGTCGGATCGGGGTAACGGGCAGATCGGCGTGGCCCGCTTGACGCAGGATCTCGCGGCAGAATGCATAGCGTGAGCAAGATCCGTCATTCACCAAGTGGTAGGTTCCGTAGCAGCCGGTGGTGATCAGGCGGGCCACTCCCTCGGCCACATCCGCGCAGTAGGTCGGGTTGCCCACCTCGTCATCCACCATGCGCAGACCGTCCGCCGGTGGATTTGCCGCCAGCCGCAGCACCGTGCGAACAAAATTACGCTCGCCGCCGTAGAGCCAGGCCACCCGCACAATGAAGAAGTCGCGCAGTAGCTCATGCACCGCCAGTTCGCCCGCCCATTTTGATTGCCCGTAGGCATTAACCGGTGCGGCGGGATCGTACTCTCGGTAAGGGCGATTCGCGTCGCCAGCAAAAACCTCGTTCGTGCTGATATAGACCAGCGGCGCGCCAAGGCGACGACACGCCAGGGCCACATACTTCGTGCCCAGAGCGTTCACCCGATAGGCGAGATCCGGGTCGCGGGCGCAGCCGTCCACATTCGTGTACGCTGCCGAGTGGATCACCACATCGGCACCCGTCGCCGCGATCTGGTCAGTCGTCTGCGGGTCGCTCAGTTCGATCTGTCCGTGCCCCAGCAGAGTCAGATCGTGGCCGTCGGCGAGGGCAACCGCAAGGGCCGCACCAAGCTGCCCGCGTGCGCCGGTGATCGCAATCCGCACAGTACGCCTCTTCTTCGTTCGCCTGCTCTCATCAGGCGAACAGAGTAGCAGATTGAGAGAAGAGCGTCAAACGGGCGGGGGGCTGGGTTCCGGGTTCCGGGGGCCAGATCGGAAGAGCGTCGTGTAG
>CAIXLU010000556.1 GCA_903920315.1 uncultured Oscillochloris sp. | reverse complement strand
CGGTCTCACCCCGCTACCCGGCGGTGTCTCGACTGGTTCGGCCCAGGCTCCAGCCTGGGTACAAAAACCGCTTGGGAATGGGCAGATCACGCAACTCGCCTTCGACCCCGGCCTGCCCGCCATGCGTAATTGGGTGGCAGCGCCGAGTTTCTGGGATAAACTGCTGCGACCCGCGATCATGATCAGCACGCCGCTCGGCATGCAGACGAATACCGATAGTATCCAGGAACAGATCCTGGTCGGTGCCCTGAGCGCCTTGCCCACTGTCGCGCAACCACCTGTTGATGTGTTCTTCCTCATCCTGATCGTCTACACGATCTTGATTGGGCCGATCCTGGCCCTTGGCCTGCGCCGAATTGATCGTCAGGCGTGGTCGTGGCTCATGGTGCCCACGATAGCAATCGGTTTTGGCGCACTATTGTTCTCACTGGCGATTAACCAGCGCGCCGACTCGCGGGTAATCACGCAGGTCAGCATCGTGAACTACTTGGGCGAGGGGCAAGCCCGCACGCGAACATTTGTCGGAGTTCTCGCCCCACAAGATCAGATTCTTGCGGCCAGCTTGAATCCTGGTGCCCTCGCTCGGCCAGTGCGCGGTGTCGGCGGAATTTACGGCACGGTGGAGGGCATCGGCGGGCCGATTACGCAAGAGGGCGAGACCACCCCGATCCACGTGAGCGCTTGGCGGCTCCAGGGTTTACTGGCGGAGCAGGTTGTGACGATGGAGCGCATTAATGCCGAAATCGTCCTTGATAAAGACGGTACCCTGCTGAAAGTAGACAATACCAGCGATCAGCAACTACGCGATGTGGTCGCCGTCTACGCCGATCATGTGGTGCGACTGGGCAACATCCAGGCGAAGGAGGAAGCCAGCGCCCGCTGGCCGCCCACTATCGTTGTTGACAGCCAGAGCAACTCGATCAGCGCGCTCGTCCTCAACGATGTATCCACACCGCTCCAACCAGGGCAGGCAGCGGAACGACGTGATCAGGTGCTGCGGGCACTGATCGACTCGGCAGTGGCCCGTGGACCATCCAACACCGACCCCGGCCCGCTGGTGCTGGCGTGGATGGAGAAATCGCCGCTGGACGTGACGATTGATGCGAAAGACGCAGCGCGCCAGAGTCAGACTCTGCTAGTCATCCACCCGCATCTGCGCGGCAGCGGCCCGGTCAGCTTGCCGAACGGGTGGCTGCGGGCGGATCCGGTGGCCAGCCAGCGATCAATCTGTGCCAGTGGCACGGGGGTCGGTATTGATGCTCGCCCTGCCCCGGCCACGATCACGCTGCGCCTGCCGCCCGACCTGTCGCTTCTGCGCGCTAACGCGCTGACGATCAACCTTAGCAGCACGAATACCTGGCCGAACGCCGGTATCACCACCGAGCTGTACGATTGGGAGAAACGAGCCTGGGTTGCGCAGAGCTTCGATGGGCCGGGCGACCTGAAAATCGCCTCTCCCGCATCTTATCTTGTGCAGGGGCAGTTGCGGCTACGCCTGAGCGGCCCGATTGAGCGGGCCGGATGTCTCTCCATCAATGCAAAGCTCCAGGGGACACTGCCATGATCCGCCGCGATGTGCTTGGCCCGGTGCTGTTCAAAGAACTGTCCACACACCTGCGCGGTAGTCGGGCCGCCCTACTGATCACGCTTTACGTTGGTCTGGTGCTGATCGCCGCACGCCTGCTCTACGGCATGGTTGCGGCCCAACTCGACCGTGGTACGCCGCTGCTCAGTGCCCAGATCGGCCAGGTACTTTTTATCGGCGTGAGCCTGGTACTCCAGGCACTGACGATCTTCATGGCCCCGGCTACGACAGTGAACGCGATCAGCCAGGAACATGAACGTGGTACATTCGAGCTCATTCTTACGACACCACTCTCGGCGAGCAAGCTGATCGCCGACAAGCTGATTGCCGCCATCGCCTTTATGCTGCTGCTGCTGCTGGCAGCCGCGCCCGCCATCACCCTGGTGATGCTCTTCGGCGGTGTTGAGATGGGCGATGTACTGCGGGTTTTCGGCACCATCCTGATCACCGCCGTCGTTGGTTGCGCCTTCGGGCTATGCTGCTCGGCCATCACCCGACAAACCTATAGCGCCACACTGCTCTGCTACGCCCTGCTGATCAGTCTGATCGGTGGCTCGCTCTTTGCGGCCAACGTCTGGTCGCTGATAAACGGCATGACCGCCGCCCCGCCGGCGCTCGTGGCTGCTAACCCGCTCTCGGCAATGGCTACCGCCCTCGCGCCGGTGCGCCCGCCCACAACCACGCTCACCGGGGGATTCCGCCCGCTGGTGCTGCTCGGGTTGCTCTCAAACGGGCTGATTGATACCGGAAATGGCCGCATTGCGCCAACCTACCGCGTAACGATGATGATCTACGGGGCGGCGACGATCATCCTTTTTTGGATCACCCTCCAGGTTGTCCGCCCGCGCCGCCGCATTACTCGCGAGGATGGCGTGCTGCTTGCCGTGCTGCTGGGCTACGGGCTGCTCTCCTACCTGCTGCGGGGTTGGTGGATGCCGGGGATTTTCCCGGCGGCGTGAGGCAGATTTTAGATTTTAGATTGCGGATTTTAGATTGCAGATTGCGGATTTACCGCTAGGCATGGTAGAAAAGCAGGAGCATCCAATGCCCCGCACGGTAACGATTGCTGCAGTGCAGATGGACGCGAATCCGGCTCCGACGGATTCGCGTCTGGCCCGTGCGCAACGCCTGGTTCAAGATGCGGCGCGTGCCGGTGCCGATCTGGTTGTGCTTCCTGAGCTGTTCAACACGGGCTATACCTATGCGGATACGAACTACACCAACGCGGAGACCCTGGACGGCCCGACCGTCGCGTGGCTGCGCACGACAGCGGCGGCGCTAGGAATCCACCTAGCTGGCACGCTGATGCTGCGCGAACGGCGTGACATCGTCAACGCCCTGCTGCTCTTCGCTCCTGACGGGCGTATGTGGCGCTACGATAAACGTTACCCTTGGGCCTGGGAGCGCGGCTATTTTCGTCCGGCGCGGCAGAGCGTGATCGCTCAGACCGACCTCGGGGCAATGGGAATGCTGATCTGCTGGGATAGTGCCCACCGGCACCTGTGGCGTGCGTTTGCTGGTCGGGTGGATCTGGTGCTGATCAGTAGCTGTCCGCCGGATGCTGCGCAGCCTACCTATCACTTCCCGAATGATGTCCATCTAACCTTTGATGATCTCGGCCCGATCTTTGGTCTGATGAAAGGGAGCGCGCAACGGCTCTTCGGCGATATGATCAACGAACAGGCCGCATGGCTGGGCGTCCCTGTCGTCAATACGGTTGGCGCGGGACGGATCACCACAGCTATCCCCAATGGTCTGTCCACATTGCTCTCCTTTCTGCTTCTGGCTCCCGCGCTCGCACGCCACCTGCCCTCTGCCCGACACATGCAGATGAGTTGTGCGATCACCGCAGGCTGTAAGGTGGTGGCAGCAACCGGCGAGGTGCTGTCCGAGGTGCCATCCGATGCAGGCGATGCTTTTACGGTTGCCACGGTGAGCCTGCCTGACGCACAACCGCACCCGCAGACCGCCCAGCCGCGCTCGACCGTTCCCTGGATCAGCTACCTCTCCAGCGATGTCATTGTGCCCTGGTTGTCTATTCCCGTCTATCGCAGCGGAGTCCGCCGCGCATGGGGCGCGCAGATGGCACCGCTGGGGCGCGAGGCGTGGCTGACCGTGGCCGGACTCGGCATTCTGGGGCTGGTGACCCTATGCAGGCGAAGGTGTCGCCTTACGACCCGACCGCGATGATCGTCACACCGCCGCGCTCGTAGATCGTGTGGAACCCCGGTCGCCCGACAAACAGATCTGGCTTCAGCACGCCGCCCTTCGCCCCCAGGTAGATATGCGTGATCCGCTCGCTGACAATCAGATCGAGGATGATCTGTTCATGCCCTGGCGTGTAACCAGCCACACTATCGGATACGGCATTAACGTGGCGGACATAGTCGGGATCGCCGTAGGTGTAAAGAACCGGCGGCGCAGTTGTCCAGCGTCCGGCAAGGGGCATCAGCCACCATCCGCCATCGGCCCCACGGCGGGCAGCGTCAAGCCAGCCGGTGCTGTTCACCAGAAAGCGGGCGTCGGGCGGGGTATTGGCGGCAGCCCACTCAATGGCGGTGCGATCATCTGCAGTTGCCAGGACAGTACTCGGGTTAAGCACATCGCGCTGGGCGAATGCGCCGTACCCGGCTATGCCCAGAGAGACGGCAGCGGCGAGCAACCCGGCGGTTCGCGGCCAGCGCCACACCACGGGCAGGGCTGTGGCGAGCAGGGTCGCTCCGCCTCCCGCCAGCACCCCTAGCGGCACAAACAAGCTGATCACCACCACATCACTGGTAATCAGCCAGAGGTAGGGCAGCGCAACGCTGCGCGGATTAAGCAGGAGCAAGCTGATCCCGACAAGGATCGAGGGCAGTCGCCGTTGGCGCAATCCCCAGATCAGCAGCAGCGCACCGGCACCTGGCGTGAGGTAGACGATCAGCCAGGGGTTGCTCTCGATAGCCAGCAGCGTCACCCAGATCAGCATCACCGCCGCCGCACCCGCCCGTCGGCGTAGCCCGAGCCATGCCCCCAGCAAGCCCGCACTGATCATCAGTTCGTTTTGGGTTGTCCAGAGCAAGCCATTGTTCAGGGCGTTGTAGCTACCGCCACCGGCCAGCCCAGCCGCGCTCGCCAGGGCGGGCAGCAGGGCGCGGCGGGCCAGCAGCCAGAGCCACGGCGCGGTGAGGGCCAGGGCAGCGATTCCCGTGGACAAAACCGGCAGTAACCGCGCCCGCAGCACATGCCTCGGCTGCCCGACGCCCCAGACAATCGCCTGCGCCACAAGCAGGGCCAGGGCGAAGATCAGCACGCGCATGTGAACAAGACTCAGCCCGGCGATCAGCAAAGTCACCAGCGCCCAGCGCCAACGCCCCGACCCGCGCAGCGCCTCGCCCCAGGCAATAGCCAGCCCCGGCAGCAT
>CAIXLU010000555.1 GCA_903920315.1 uncultured Oscillochloris sp. | reverse complement strand
CCCTAGCTCGGCTGCGGTCTGCTGGACAGCCTGTGCCACGGCGGTCTCATCGCGCACATCGGCAGTGAAAATCAGGGCACGCCGCCCCAGATCCTCTACCTCAGACTGGAGTGTGCGCAGCTCGTCGGCTTCGGCAAGGCGATAGCCGGGGTAGTCCAACTGGCGGGCCACGTCGAGGGCGGCGATATCGGCACCCTGCCGGGCCAGGGCCAGGGCCACCGCCCGCCCCTGGCCGTGGGCCGCCCCCGTGATGAAGGCCACCTTGCCCGCGAACTCAGGCATGGGGCACCTCGGCGGGATCGGAGCGACGAAACGGCTCCAACTCTTCGGGTAGCAGAACGATGCGGGACATTATGATGCTCCTTATATAGATTATTGTCGGGCAGCCCTCACCCCCCAGCCCCCTCTCCCAGAGCGGGAGAGGGGGAGTATTCCTCACCGGGACGCGATATACGCCCCTCTCCCCTTGTGGGAGAGGGGCAGGGGGTGAGGGGCAAGCAAGATCGGTATCCCCTGCTGAATCTACGCAACGGCAAGAGCCTGCTCCAAGTCGGCTAGGATGTCGTCAATGCTCTCAATACCGACCGACAGGCGCACATATTCATCGGTGACGCCGCTGGCCTGCTGCTGCTCCGGCGAAAGCTGGCGGTGTGTGGTGCTGGCTGGATGAACCGCGAGGCTCTTAGCGTCGCCGATATTGACCAGATGAGAGAAGAGTTTGAGCTGTTCGATAAAGCGCGCGCCCGCCGCCCGCCCGCCGGTAATCCCGAATCCGACCAGTCCGCTCTGGCCTTTGGGCAGATACTTCTGGGCCAGGGCGTAGCTGGGGTGATCGGGCAGGCCGGGGTACAACACCCACTCCACCTTGGCATGCTCTTTAAGAAAGCGAGCCACGGCCAGGGCGTTCTCGCTGTGGCGCTGCACGCGCAGCGAAAGCGTCTCCAGACCTTGGAGTAACAGGAAGGCGTTGAAGGGGCTGATCGCCGCGCCGATATTGCGCAGCAGTTGCACCCGCACCTTGGTGATATAGGCTAGTTCCTTAAACGCCTCGGTGTAGATCAGTCCGTGGTAGGCGGGCGTCGGCTCCGTGAAGGCGGGGAATCGCCCGTTGGCCCAGTTGAACCTGCCGCTATCCACAATCAGCCCGCCGATGCTGGTGCCGTGGCCGCCGATGTATTTGGTGGCCGAGTGAACCACAATGTCGGCGCCGTGTTCAATGGGCCGCCAGAGGTAAGGCGTTACGGTGGTGGCATCCACAATTACCGGCACGCCCGCCGCGTGGGCAATGGCCGCGATTCGTTCGAGGTCGAGAACATCGAGTTTCGGGTTGCCGATCAGCTCCAGAAAGACCGCCTTGGTGCGCTCATCAATAGCAGCCGTAAAGCCATCGTAGTCGCGCCCATCCACAAAACGGGTGGTCACGCCGCGTAGGGGCAACTCCTCCTGGAAGAAGGTGTAGGTGCCGCCGTAAAGGTCGGTGGAGGCAACGATATTGTCGCCAACGGTAGCCAAGGTGAGGATGCTAAAAGCGGTGGCCGCCTGCCCCGAAGCAACCGCCAGGGCACCGACGCCACCCTCCAGGGCCGCAATGCGCTGCTCCAACACGTCCTGGGTAGGGTTGCCGACGCGGGTGTAGATATAGCCAACCTCCTCCAGATCGAAGAGGCGCGAGGCGTGGCCGGAGTCCTTGAAGACGAACGACGTTGAGGCGTAGATCGGCACAGCGCGGGCACCGGTGGTGGGGTCGGACACCTGACCGGCGTGCAGAGCTAGGGTATCAAAGCCGGTGAACGCGATAGGTTCGGTCGTCATCGGGGGCGCTCCTTTCAAAGATATTGTTATGTTTAACTTAATATATTTACGTTATATTGTCAAATATCATCGTCTGCGCTGCACCTCAGGCGGATGACGCGCCCCCGAGGTAGGCGTCCTGGATCTGCGGGTCGTGGCGCAGCAACGCAGCAGGACCGTGCAGCGCAATCCGCCCGGTCTGGAGTACATAGGCGTAGTCGGCGATCTGGAGGGCGAGGTTGGCGCTCTGCTCGACCATAAACACCGTCACCCCTTGGCGGTTGATCGTCTGGATCAGCTCCAGCACCTTCTCGACATACAGTGGCGAGAGGCCCATAGTCGGCTCGTCCATCACGATCATGCGCGGGCGACCCATCAAGGCGCGGGCCATCGCCAGCATCTGCTGTTCACCGCCCGAGAGCGTGCCGCCACGCTGGGACAGCCGCTCGCGCAGGCGCGGGAACAGCTCCAGCACCCGCTCCAGATCCTCGGCCACGGCGGTCCGATCACCCCGCGTATACGCACCCATCAGCAGATTCTCGCGCACGGTCATCACCGGGAAGATCCGCCGCGCCTCGGGCACCGAGCCAATCCCGCGCCGGATGATTTGCGGCGTCGTCCGCCCGCTGATCTCGGCCTGATCGAAGATAACCTGGCCGGCCTGTGGTCGCACCAGCCCCAAGATAACCTTCATCGTGGTGCTTTTGCCACTGGCATTGCCGCCCAGCAGACAAACGATCTGGCCCGCCCGCACCTCTAGGTCGAGGCCGAAATG
>CAIXLU010000554.1 GCA_903920315.1 uncultured Oscillochloris sp. | reverse complement strand
GCCGGCCGCCGGAACCCGGCTCCCGGCCTCCACACGGGCGCGATTATTCTACCGGCGCGAGCGGGTGAATATGAAGGAGCCGATAGCCAGAGCCAGGAGTACAACTCCTAATCCAAAGCTCAGCCCGACGGGAAACTCTGCTCGTGTGGGAACTGCCTTGGCCGTCGGCAGGGGTGCGGGAGTCGCCGGGATGTGCGTATCCGGCAACGACGATCCGCCCACCGGGTTGGTCTGCTGAACGGTGTCATGTGCGGGTGCGACGGCAGCGGCGGACAGGGTTGCCGCAGTGGCGGCGGGGCCGGGCGTGGGTGCGACGACGACAGCCATCGGTGCGGCGGCAACCTCCACCATGGTTGGCTCTTGGGTGGCAGCCGGAGCCTGAGTCGCCTCCATCTGTCTGGCGGCAACAGGTGCCAGCGTTGGCATCGAACCCACACTCATTGAGGCAGACGGGGCGACCATACTGCTCATCATCTGGAAACTGGCCATCAGCACCAGGGCCAAGCCAGCCAGCCCGCTACTGAGCTGCGTGAGCCAGGCCAGCGACAGAAAGCTCCGCCGCCGGGGGGCCGTGGCCGGATCCAACGTGAAGGAGCGCGGCAGCGGCAGCGGATCAAGCGCACGCAGCAGGGTCGTTGTGGCCTGCAAATCCTCAAGCTCAGCCCGTAGGCGTGGCTCGGCACCGAGGCGGCGCTCAAGCTTGGCCCGCTCTGCCGCGCCGAGCCGGTTATCTATGTAGCTCGACAGCAGTTCAAGGTCGCCGTCGGGCAGGCTATACATCTGTTGCTGAGAAGTGTTCATCGTCCCTGCTGTTTTTTTGCGCTATCCGCCCTCATGACGAAATTTCGACGGTAGCAGTTCCCCCGCTCGCAGAATATCACGCAGCCTCGCACGCCCCCGGCTTAGGCGAGACTTGACCGTACCGAGGTTTGCCCCGGTCACTGTAGCGATCTCTTCGTAGGCCATGCCCTGAATGTCGCTGAGGATGATCACCAGGCGCTGATCTTCGGGCAGATCGGCGAGCCCGCGAGTAATGGCGGCGGCCAGTTCGTGGCGCAGAGCAACATCGTCGGGTTGCTCGCCCTGGTCGGGCAGATCAAAGCCAACGCCATCATCATCAGCATTGCCAAGAGCCTGGAGTGATGTTGAGGGGCGGCGCTTGCGGGCGCGCAGAGCATCGTAGCAGGCGTTTGTGGCAATCCGCAGCAGCCAGGCGCGAAACATACCACCCCGAAAATGGTCGAGGTGACGGTACGCCGAGATAAACGTATCCTGCGCGGTGTCGGCGGCAGCGTCGGGGTCGCCCAGCATGCGATAGCACAAGTTGTAGACACGCATCTCGTAGAGCCGCACCAGTTGGTTGAACGAGTCAACGTCTCCGCGCTGCGCAGACTCTATGAGGTGCAGTTCTTCATTGGACATAGGTGTCGGCGCTGCCCTTTTCTATGCGGAACGCCGAACATTATAGCATCGCCCACTGATCTCCCCGGCTACCTGCTGCTATGCCCGGATCGCGGGTGACTCAGCGTAAACCTTGTCGGCCCCACTTTTGATCTGCTGGTAGATCGCCACCGTCTGCGGCAGCGGCTCGACGCCGAGATCTTGCTCTAAGGCCACGACACAGCGTGCGTAGATGCGCAGCGCCGTGCTTCGCTCGCCGAGACCGCCGTAGGCGCGCATGAGCAACTGGTACGCCTCTTCCTGGGCTTGATCATACTCCAGCACACGCCAGGCCAGGCCAATCGCCTCGTGGGGCTGATCATCCTCGATCAGCATCGCCCCCAGTCGGAGCGAGACCTCGGTGAAGAGCAGGCCCAGTCGCTCGCGCTCCACCACCGACCAGTCGTCATAGAGGCAATCGGGCAAGAACGTGCCGCCGTAGAGATCAACCGCCTGTCGGTAGAGGACGAGAGCCTCGTCACGTCGGCCCCGATGGAACACATTGCGTGCCTGGTCGGCCTTCATCGAGAACTCAGCCGCATCGTAGTTATGGTCACTTTCGACATTGAATCCGTAGGTGTCGCCCTGCTGGATAATATAATACGTAGGTGCGCCCTCGGGCCGGTTCGGCTCAATCGCCTTCGTGAGCCGCGAGAGCGTCACGCGCAAATTATTTGCAGCGGCATCAACCTCAAGGCCGGGCCAGAGCATGTCCATAATCCGATCACGGGGGAGCATGCGTCCGCGCTCCACCAAGAGCAACTGGAGCAACTGGCGGGCCTTGATACTCCGCCAATCGCGGTCGCGAATCTCCACCTCACCGCGCCAGATACCAAACCCGCCGAGGCTGCGGACGCGGAGGGTATACGCGGGGCGATAGACGAGCCGTTCCAGAGCCTGTTCAGCGGCGAGGCGCACGGGGCCGTGGCGATCCTTGAGCATGGAGCGAAGGGCTGGGTACGCTAAGGATGCCCCAGAGTCGCCAAGGAGTTGCGCGATACGAGTGCGGGCGCTCGGCCCAGGCTTGGTATCGAGCATGCGCAGGAGCAGGCCGGGAGCCTCGGTGGGCATCTGGCGGCGCAGCACTTCGCCGACAACACGGGTGGCAATCCCCATCTGGAGATCCTGGGCCGCCGCTGCCTCAATTGTGGCGGGGGGCAGGAAGGGCAGGTAGCCGAACCCGTTCTCCTCGCAGATCTTCCATCCGGCTCGCATATCCGTATCGAAGGTTACATTATCACCGCGCCGTCGGGCCAATGATGCCCGGTAAAAGCGGGCCAATGCAAGGAAAAGCCCATCGCCGCGCTGCGACATCTCGGAGACGAGTTCATTGGCGAGGCTGTCGGCCCGCTGATCCTCGCCGCCTTCGCCAAGGGAGATGAGCAGCAGGATTTGCATCCAGAGATCGTGGGTGGCCAAGGTGGCAAAGGGGGACTCACCGACTGGGGCGGTATCGCGCTGAAACACATGTGGCCGGTCGCCAACCGCCTCGGCGCTGGGTACGCGTACCTGGCGGAGCAGGTTAACAGCGGCGGCAGCAGCCTGGGTGGGCTGGTCTGCGCGCAGATAGGCATAGGCATCGAGGACATGGACGCGGGCGAGGAGGGCTCCGGCACCGGCGCGGTTGGCCACTGCCCTCGCCCGCGTCAAGTAAGTGGTGGCCTCTTCGTGGTGGCCTTGATCAAGCAAGAGCAGTGCAAGAAACATCGCGCTGCTGCCAATCATTCCCTCATGTGAGAAATCGCTCAGGCGCCGGTGGGCATCAAGGGCAACCCCGGTTGCATCGAGGATCTGACCCTGAAGATAGAGCGCCATCGCCTGGAGCCGCAGCAGATTCTGGCGCAGGCGGTCATCACGATCCACCTGCGGGATTTCCAGGGCGGCGGTGATCGTGATCAGGGCAGCGGCGGGGTAGCCTTGCTGGATCTGGATCGAGCTCACGATCATCGCCAGGAGCCACTGCCAGAACGTGCCACGTGGGTGGCGGTCGGCGTGGTCGGCCACGCGCAGGGCGGCAGCATAGCGCCCACGGCTATAGAGAAGGGCGGCCACACTCGCCATCGCCGCCCCCCGCGCCCAGGCGTCGCGGCTACGATTGGCGGCGCGCACCGCACGCACACACACAGCGGCGAAATCGGCGGGGCGATCTTCCCAGAAGATCAGGGAGGCCATATCACTCAATGCACGTAGCTCGCGCTGGGCGTTCCCCTGGGCCTGATAGATCTCGGCGGCCCGACTGATGGCTGCTAGAGCCTGGTCACTGCTGGCAACGGCGAGGCTCTGGCCCAACATGTGCAAAAGCTCTGGGTCATGGTCACGCAGGTCGGGGGGCAGGCGGGTAATCCAGGCGCGAATGGTATCACGCTGAGGGGTGTTGATCAGCGGCCACGCCTGTTCGCACAGGATACGGGCGATCAGATGCTCATCGCCCGCAGCGGCGTAGTGATTGAGGGCAGCCTCCAAGCGTCCGCGCCGCTGGAAGGCTAAGCCATAGCGGTGGTGAAGCGCCGTCAGTTCGGCCTTTGTCAAGAGTTGATCGCTACGTTCGCGCAGGAGACGCTGCCAGAGCGGGTGGAAGCGGTAGTTGCGCCCCGAATTCTCATGGTCATCAACGACGGTGATCGGCAGACCAAGCTGGATGCTGTGAGCGAGCAGTTGCTCGGCCTCTGGCATCGGCAACGCCTCGGCAAGCAAGTCGCCATTCACCTGTTCGGCTAAAGCAGCGCGGGAAAGGAAGGCAATCAGGTCTGGCGACAGATCAGCCATTACTTCGGAGGCAAGGTACTCAAACAAGTGCTGTTGGTTGCTGTCGAGAGCGTGAAGGTACGCCGAACGCTGGGCGGGGTCTTGGCGAGCGAGGGCGCGGGCGGCTAATTGCACGCTGAGAACCCAGCCCTCGGTGCGATTCAGGAGTAGCTGAAGATCCTCGTTGCCCAGTACGACGCCGCTACGCTCTAGTAAAGCAGATATCTCTTCCCAGGTGAGGGAGAGGTCGGATCGTTCGACCTCAACCAGATGATCCTCGGCACGCATGCGCGGCAGCGGAGCGATGCTTATGGGCCTGCGCGAAGCCACGACAATATGCAGCGTCGGAGGGGCGGTTCGCAGCAAATAACTGAGCAGTACGCCGGTGATAGGGCCATCACCGATCAGGTGAAAATCGTCAATAATCAAGAAGGTCGGTGTATTCAGTTCGCTCTGAAGCTCACTGAACAGAGTACCCGCCACCAGAGGCCAATCACGCTGGAGGTCAGCGGTACTTTGGAGGATACGCCACGCCTGCTCGCCCTCATCGGGCAGGTGGTTTCGGAACGCATTGATCAGGTAGGCCAGGATCAATGCAGGGACGCTATCGCCTGCGTCGAGACCGAGCCAGCACACATTAGCCCCTGTGCGGGTCAGTTCGACGATCCACTGGGTGAGCAGGGTTGTCTTGCCATAGCCAGCCGGTGCTATTACCAAAGTCGCCGGACGCAGACGCACCTCGGCCAGCAGCGCCTGGAGGTCGGGACGCAGCAGTGCCTCGCTACGTGCGGGCGGTGGGGTGAACTTAAGCGGCAAGAGCGCCATCCCTGGCGAGGCCGCATTTCTCCGTTGGACAACCTCTGTCATTGCGGTGTCTGTCTGATTACCGTCCGTCACTTCTGGACGATGCGTCACGGAGCTATTTGGCAGGTAAACCACATTATACCGTTCAAATGCCCCATCTGCATAGAGAACAAAAAATATCACCCTGCGTGTACCAGGGCTATAAACGGGCGGGCGATAATTTAGGCAGACTCCGTCCGATCTACAATTTCGATGCCAAAACACTGCGGTAGAGCTGTAGCAGATCTGTGGCGATTTGGGCTGAGCTGAAGGCCGGAGCCATTGCAGCGGCACGGCGGCTGTATCCCGCCCACGTATCTGCATCGGCGAGGAGGGTTGCCAGCGCCTGGGCAATTGCCTCACCGGATCGCGGCTCCACAAGCATCCCCGCATGCTGCTCCGCTACATAGGCGCTCGCCCCGGTCGTGCGCGTCACCACCGGCGGGGTGCCAACAGCGGCGGCCTCAATCACCACACGGCTGAACGACTCGGAGACGGATGGCACCACCACCGCATCAGCGGCGGCGAGGTACGACAACGCCTCGTGGTGCGGTATGCCGCCGACCATGGTCACATCATCACGGACGCCGAGATCCGTCGCCCGCCGCAACAGATAGTCGCCATAGTCGCCAAACTGCGGTGTGCTGCGGCTCGGGCCAACGATGAGTACCTGGGGGTGCAGGCCACGCGCCCGCGCCGCTGGCAGCGCGTCTATCAAGTAGACAATGCCCTTAAACGGGTGCAGTCGGTTCAGGCTCACCACAATGGGGCGGGCGGGATCGAGCGAATGACGCGACACCAGCATCTCCCGGCTCCGGCGGCGCAACTCTGGCAGCGGGACGTCGGAGGGGGGGAAACTGTCAGCGGTAATGTTGTAGGGGATGGCGACAACTTTGTGTGGGTTGGCCCCTAGCCGCACCGCCAGATCGCGGATCTGGGGCGAGTCCGCACGAAGCACCAGGGCGCGACGAAAGACCTGCGGGAGCGCGGCGCGCACGGCACGGAAGCGACCGTAGCCGTAGTCATACGCGGGTTCGGCCATAATGTCGGCACCGGGTAAGGTAATGGCGAGCGGCGGTGAGCCACGGCGAGGGGCAAGAGTAGCGACGAGGCCGAGGGGAAAGGCCGTCTCGATATGAACGAGATCGTAGTGCGCGTGGCGGATGAAGCGTCGGTAGTGGGCAATCGCCCCCGCCAGATAGGGGTAGGGCCAGATTGCCGCAACAGCACGATTCGCCGCCTTCGCTAGGTACCCGGCGCTCACCGGGAGGCGGTGAACCGTGATGTTCTCCTCAACACGGGTGGTGAGCTGATGAATCCCCGTGGCGAGGGTGATCACCTCAGTGGTAACACCCTGGGCGCGCCACTCGGCGATAACCTCGGTATGGATACGGTTTCCCATCGCGGCGCTATCGTAGCGTGGGATGAAATAGAGAACTCGCATGATAAAGCCGCGTTCCTGGCGGCACGTCCTCGTCAGGGTTTACGGATCGTAAACATGACATAGAGCGGGTCACTGCGGTCAAAGCGTTCCTCAAGCGGGTGAACAATCAGCGCGAGGAAAAGATCCTTGAGGACGTAGCGCCGCCAGTACTTCGTCAGCCGTGTCTCGTGATAGCGCCCGTTCAGCCACGAGCGGCCAAATCCGCGCCACTCGCCAACACGGGCATCCGCAGGGCGAACATAGACTCGTTCAATATCCGCGTCGGTATAGAAGCGGAAGAAGGAGCCAGCCTTCCCCTCTTGCACAAAAGCGTTGCGCTGAACCTGAATAAATTTCCTGATTCCCTGAAAGAAACTCGTGCGCTCGGTACTCGTGTACGGGATCGTGATGGCGGCGAGTCCGCCACGAGCGAGGACACGCCCGATCTCCTGGCCAACCGACTCATCATCGGGGATATGCTCCAGCGAGGAGACAGCGGCGAGGCGCTCAATACTCTCGCTCCGGATCGGCATCTCCGTCGCGCTGGCCACCAGCGGGAAGAAGCGGCCATCACCGGGGCGGGCGGTCGCACGACGCTTCGCGAGTTGCCAGCGCACCCGGTCGGCATCGAGTTCAAGCACCACCACATCAACGCCCTCTTTCGCCAGCATATGTGGGTAGGAGGAGGTGCCGGAGCCAATATCGAGAACGAGGTCGCCCCGGCGAAGCCCGAGAGCCTTTGTGGACCACGGGTACTCAATGATTCGCCAGAGGCTAAAATCATTGACCGTTTCGTGGAGAATCCGCCAGCCGTTAAGGGCAATCTCATAGACGACACAGCGCAGTGCGCTGAGCCGAACCGGGGTTCCAGGCCGACGATTATCTAATATTGTATCTGTAGGTGACATCAATCTTCCTCTACCAACGACCCCTATCACCGTCTAGGCAAACTGGAGTACGGGCGGGCTGCGCGGGCCATCAAATGAAACGCCTCAGTATAGCACATACTTGCCGAGCGAGGAGATGGATGGGGAATGGTACAATGGCCCCCCATGAATGCATCCCCGTTCACCATTGGCATTGATGCGAGCCGGATCGCGGTGGCCCGACGCACCGGTACCGAGCGTTACACCTACGAAGTTATCGCTGGTCTGGCCCGCATTGACCGACGTTCGGCCTATACGCTCTACACCAATGGCCTACCATCGGCTCTGCCGCTTCTCGGACCGAACATGATCCTGCGCAGCATCCCTTTGCCGCGCCTGTGGACTTACGCTCGTCTCGGGCCAGAATTGGCCTTGCGTCCGCCCGCCGTCCTTTTTGTGCCCGCCCACGTCGTGCCGATCTTCCACCCACCCGCCTCCGTCGTTACCATTCACGACCTGGGCTACCTGGCGTTTCCGCACACCCACACCGCCCGTCGTCGCCTAGAACTGGAGGTGACCACGCGCTGGAGCCTGCGTGCGGCCCGCCTAACAATTGCCATTTCGCAGGCTACCAAGGACGATCTGGTGCGCCGCTACGGGGCCGACCCGGCGCGAGTGCGGGTGGTTCATCACGGTCTGGGTGAGACATTTCGGCGCATCGAGAATCCCCAGGTCATTGCGGATGCCCGTGAGCGCCACGGCATCGCTCCGCGCTACCTGCTCTATGTGGGGACTCTCCAGCCGCGCAAGAACCTGGCGCGCTTGATTGATGCCTTCGCCCTGGTGGCGAATCATCCTGATCTTGTCGGCGTCCAGATGGTGATTGCTGGCGGACGCGGCTGGCTGAGCGAAGATGTCGGGCGCCGCGCTGCCGAGTGCGGCCTCGCCACACGGATACACTTCAGCGGTTATCTGCCCGACGCGGATCTATCCGCCCTGCTCAGCGGTGCCCTGGCTTTCGTCTTCCCCTCACTCTACGAGGGTTTTGGCATGCCCGTGCTTGAAGCCATGGCCTGTGGCACCCCCGTACTCACCAGCACCACCTCGTCTTTGCCCGAGGTGGCCGGAGATGCGGCCCTGCTCGTGAATCCCGCCAACACCGAGGAGATCGCCGCTGGGATTGTTCGTCTGGTCAGCGACGACGATCTGCGTGCCCTATTGTGCGCCCGTGGCCTAGCCCGCGCCGCCACCTTCACCTGGGATCGCTGCGCCCGCGAGACCCTGGCTGTGCTGCGGGAATGTGGTGCGTAGACAAGATTTTAGATTTTAGATTTTAGATTGCAGATTTGCCGCAACAGGATGCGCCGCATGTGCCCAAACTGTCAAGCACCTACGAACCTTGTCGTAGGATCACAACAGGATTTGGCCATAGAAGGACAAGATCGTCCCTACCCGATGACGGTTCCCTGACCAGCCAGCGCCCGCGATACGCAATCGGCGGATCGGGCGTCGCCGAGGATCACACGGCCCACCCCCTGAGCGAGAGCTTCCTGAGCACCAAGAACCTTCTTCTTCATGCGGCCCTCAGCAAAGCCCAGGTAGGCATCAACCGTGTCGCGTGGGATATGGGTGATCAGCGAGGACTCGTCGGGGAATGCGCGGAGCAGGCCAGGCACATTCGAGAGCAGCAGAAGCGTGTCGGCACCTAGGGCCGCCGCAATCGCCGCTGCTGCTCTGTCCCCATCCACATTGAGCGCCTCGCCCTGTTCCGAGCATGCCAGCGGGGCCACCACGGGCAGGTAGCCCGCCGCGAGCAGCGTCTGGAGAAGTTCCGCATTCACCGTCTCAATCGTCCCTGTCCAGTCATCGCGCAGCAGCTTCTGCCTGCCATCCTCGACGATACGGATGGTTGATTTGCGCTTGCCCGACAGAATACGCCCGTCGAGTCCACTGAGGCCAACGGCGTTCACCCCACGGGCTTGGAGCCGCTCGACCAGACTTTTGTTCACCAGCCCACCCGCTGCCATCATAAACAGTTCCAGGGTGCGCCTGTCGGTGTAGCGGCTGGTGTAGCCGCTGGGCGAGGTGACGAAGCGGGGCGGATGGCCGAGAGCCTCGCCCAGCCGGTTTGTCTCATCAGAGCCGCCGTGGACAAGTACCACCGGCCCGCCCGCCTCACGCCGCGCCGCGAGATCGTCGCACAGGGCGTCGTAGTTATTGCCAGCGCTGCCACCAACCTTGATCACGAGCATGTTTTCATCCTTAGACATGGTTTCAGGTACCAGGTTTTAGGTTTACAGTTCGTAGTGCGGGCTTCCAGGCTGCCCGATGCGGATGGGCCGGCTGGAAGCCCGCACTACGAACACCGCAAACTGTAAAGCTGATCTGAACCTTGTCTTATTCGAAAAGTATTGAGCCTAACCCCGATAGGCGGCAAGGGCACCTTCGCGGTCGGGATAGATCTTAAAGAGCGTGTCAAAGCGGCTCTTCCGAAAGATCTCAGCAATCTGAGGCTGTAGCCCGGCCAGGCGCAGATCGCCGCCGAGGGGCTGCACCGACTTCAGGTTCGTCAGCAGCATACGCAGGGCAAGGCTGGCCACAAAGTTCACCTGGCTCATATCGGCCAGCACCTTGCCCTTGTGGGACGTGACCGTTTTGGCGAGATTGCTCTCGATAGCGGATACACCGACCGCATCGAGGCGAGCGGGCAGTTCGATCACAAGAACATCATCAATATGCTCTACATTCACGGGTAGAACCCCTTTCCATGCGCAGTCAGTGACGGTTGCTGAGGAGGCTTGGCCTTTTGGAGTTGTATTATAACATGCCGGATTGAGTGCCTGTTTCCCCTACACTGTCCGCGAAACCACCATCAGAGTCATATCGTCGGCCTGGGGTGCCCCATCGGCGTAGGCGTCCACCTGACGGATCACGAGGTTCACAAGATCCTGACTGGCCTGATCTGCGCTCTCGCGCAGCACAGCGTGGAGCCGGTCATCGTTGAAGGGCTCGCCTACCGTATTCATCGCCTCCGTGATACCATCGGTGAACAGAATGAGGCGTTCACCGGGGGCGATGCGGGCGTGCTGCACCACAAATTCTAGGCTGGACATGATCCCGATGGGCAGTGTGCCCTCCTGAAGTTCGCGGATGTCCTGTCCAGAACTATCAATCTGGAGGGGCGGGTTGTGTCCGGCGTTCACATAGACGAGTGCGCCGTTGCTCGGGTTCAGTACCGCGTAGAAGAGCGTGATGAACATGTTGCTCTCGGCATGTTCGCGGCAAATATAGTCATTCACGAGCCAGAGGGCGCCGGTGAGAATACTTTCGGCGTCGTGTGCCATGCCGCCCTGGAAAATCCAGGGAGCCAAGGATGCGGCGCGCAAAAGCGAGCGGCTCAGGGCCACAAAGAGGGCTGCCGTGACGCCTTTGCCGCAGGCGTCGGCCACCACCAGACCCAGGCGACCATCGCTTAGCTCAATACAGTCGTAGAAATCACCGCCGACGGCCTGCGCGCCACGGCTGTACGCACTCACCTGCCAACCGACGGGCTGGGCCAGCGTGCGCGGCAGGAAAGATTCCTGGATCTGCCGGGCGACCGCCATCTCCTGCTCGATCCGATTCAGCCGGATCAGTTCGGATTGGGCGGCCTTGAGTTGCTGGTACGCCTTGAGCAATTCGGCGTTCTTGCGCTCCAGATCGCCGATCATGCGCTGATTGGTATTGCGCACGCGGGTGGTGCTGTTGCGCAGCATATTCATTGCCAGCTCAGGGTTTGAGCCAATGAGAATCTTAAAGTCGGCCTCGGTGATGACTACCAGGTAGCTGGCCTCGACCGCACGCACCATAGCCGAGCGCGGGCTGCGATCAATCAGGGCCATCTCGCCAATCATCTGGCCGGCATCGTAGACCTCCAGGCGATGCTCGGTACCGTTGACGAAGGTGAGAACCTCCATCGTGCCACTGATGATCACAAAGCAGTCGTAGCTCGTATCGCCTTGGTTAAAGAGGATCTCACCGGCTGCAAGATACCGCTGTCCAAGGTGGGTGGCCATATGGTCGAGGATGTTTGCGTCGAGGTGCGCGAACCAGGATACCTCGCGCAGCAGGTCTTGCAGCATTTCACTGCCCTTTTATCACAATGAGTTCATTCCACCCGCTGATGTCATCGTGCGTGTATGAGAGATCGTCTGCAAACTCGCGGACGAAGTAGAGTCCCAGCCCCCCGATCATGCGCGAGGCCGGGTCGGCGTCGCTTAAATCGGGGTCGGGCTGGTCACGCGGATCGAAGGGGGCTCCCCGGTCGCGGATGCTCACCCGCAGCGTCCCCTGATCACACGAGCAGACCAACTGGATAACATCGCGGTTGGCATCGGTATAGCCATACTTCACAATGTTGGTTGCGATCTCCTCGATCACCAGGCGCATCAGGTAGCTCTGGTCTGCTGTCAGGGGCAGACATGCCTCCACACTATCGGTGAAGGTCATCAGCGTCGTAATACTATTCCAGTCTGCGTGTACTTCAATCGACTGCTGCATCGGCATTCCCGACAATAGGCGACAGGGAACAGGAGAGAGGTGTTCGCTGCGTGTACTCCCATCATAACACGCTGTACAACTGGCTGCGCGAGAACTGCAGGGCTCGTGCCAAATTCTACAGACTGTTGCACATTTGCCGTGCCATCGTGCATCGTATATGATGCCTCCTGAAATAGCCTGAGGTAATGAGGTAAGGCTACAACGCTAGATCTATAACTATCGCAGAATTGATGCCAAGGAGTGCAACTATCTCTATGGGAATCCAGGCTGCGGTGCTACAGACCATCCTCGACTCCATGGGGGATGGGGTGGTGGAGGTAAATATGATCGGCGATCTGGTGAGCGTCAACATGGCGGCAACCCAGATCCTCGGCGCAAACCCGCTGGACGCCCTGGCTTCGCTGTGCCTACCCGACCGGCGTACCCCCTGTCCGCCCGCCGATATGCCGCTGGCCCGTGCGATTGCGGGGGCTGCGACCAACTCCTCCGAGTTCTTTCTGCCCACCGGGCGCTGGCTCAGCATGACGGCCCGCCCGCAGATTGACGACAATGGCGTGATCTGCGGCGGTGTGGCCGTCATCCGCGATATGAGCGCCACCCGCTGCACGGAGATGGCTCTGCGCCAGAGCGAGGAACGCTACGCTCTGGCCGCACGTGGGGCGAACGACGGTCTGTGGGACTGGGATCTTCTGGCGGGCCAGATCTACTTCTCGCCGCGCTGGAAAGCCATGCTCGGTTTTGAAGAAGGTGAGATCGGTGATATGCCTACCGAGTGGATGGATCGCATCCACCCCGATGATTTGGAGCGATTCAAGGTGCGTCTGTCCGCCCATTTTCGCAAACTGCTCAGCTTCTTTGAGTACGAATACCGTATCTGCCATCGCAGCGGCACTAGTAATTGTTACTGTTGCAGATTCAGCAGCAGGATCCCATGCTGCGATAGTTCCAGTCATGTAGTCTGTAAATGTAGCATCAACGTGCGCAATATTAAGTGTGTCTCCAATCGCATATCCCTGACCATTTTGGATATCAAGTGTTGTTTCATCTTCAATATACATTACTAAACCGAGATATGGCTTAGTGTTAGCAATAATATTAATTTTTGGATCTGT
>CAIXLU010000553.1 GCA_903920315.1 uncultured Oscillochloris sp. | reverse complement strand
GCTGCCACCCAATTACGCATGGCGGGCAGGCCGGGGTCGAAGGCGAGTTGCGTGATCTGCCCATTCCCAAGCGGTTTTTGTACCCAGGCTGGAGCCTGGGCCGAACCAGTCGAGACACCGCCGGGTAGCGGGGTGAGACCGACAGCAGGCAGCGCCCCCGGCCCGACCGCACCGGCCAGTTCTTTCAGCGGCGCATCATCAAGCTGGATCGCCGCGCCAGCAGCGGCTGTACGAAGATCTGTCGGGAGCCATGACTCAGCGGCCTTCGCCGCCGGGCCGCCGCCGAGTATGAGGTGTCCCCCCGCGTGAACCCACGCCCGTAGCGCGATGATCTGCGCCGGACCGAGGCTAGTGGGCGGAATATCGTTGATCAGCAGCAGCCCCAGGCTCCCCAGTCCGACGGCCCGATCGGGCAGATCTGCCGGGGCGATCTGCATAACGGTGAAGGGCAGGCTGGTAAGATCCTCACGTCGGGGGAGAACAAGGCGTGGGTCGGTGCTGGCGATGATACCGAGCATCCGCTCATCGGCCCGTGGCCGCACCGCCAAAGTCTGATCTGCCAGCGTGCTATCGCCCGCAGTGACCAACAGACGCAGTTCACGAACCGACTGCTCCATAGGCACATAGAACACAATCCGCTGGGTTTCGCCGCCCGCCAGTTGATCCTCTTGAACATAGCGCACCCCGCCCACACCCGACAACTCGGCGCTAATCTGGGCGACCACCGATGGGCCATTGTTGGTGATGCTGAGGGTGATCGGGAGCCATGTGCCGGGGACATAGTTGCCTTCAAAGGCGGGGGTAGCGACAAGATCGATCTCGCCGCGTGATCGGGCTGGCGTCGCAAACAGGAGGGTGGAGGCATAGGCCAAAAGAAACAGAATTCGCGTGAACACCCGAATCTTCATCGGCAGTCTTTTCGCTATGGCTGCGGTGTGGGGGAGGAGGAGGCTAGCCTTCTGAAACCTCGCATGACGACCCTAATTATACCATAGACATCGTTCAAACTAGCCCTCAAACCTGACTACCGCAATCCCTTGGATCCGTCAGGAGGAGTCCAGACTTCAGCCGACTAAAGCCTGGACTCCTCCTTCACAACCGGAATGAGGACTGCTATATAGCACACCCGACGCGAATCGTTAGGCTCAGGTTGGACGAATATCAGAGCCTGATGTATTCACTGTGCTATACTTTGTTCATATATTTCATTGTGTCGGGTACTCTTTTGCACAGGAGGCTCCGTGAACTTTATTGATTTTATCTTTGTTCTGCTCTTTATCACAAGCCTCACGGTCGGATTCTTTCAAGGCATGATCCGTCTCGCGGTGCTGCTCTCTGCCCTCTACCTGAGCCTTGTGCTGTCCAGCCTTTATTACACAACCGTGGGCGAGTGGCTGATGCGGAGCTTTGGCGCTCATCGCTATGTCGGCCAGTATGTGGGCTTCGCCCTTGTCTTTCTCTTCGGATTCGTTGTACTGTCTCTCGCGGGGCTCTACACCTTCCGCTATGCATACTTGCCCGGTAGTTTGGTCTATTTTGATCATGTCGCCGGTGTGGTGCTGGGGATGCTCCTGGGTACTTTTTTTATCGGCACCTTCGCTGCTCTGCTCTACAACCTGATCATCATTCGCGGCGGCAGCGCGATTGACTTCCCATTCATGAGATACTTGGGTGGCTCCGTGGGTACATCCCGGCTGCTACGCCTCTTCTCCACAACCCTTCTCCCAACGGTCTACAATACTCTTAGCCCGATACTGCCCGTGAGCGCCCGTCTGATTTTTGAGATTCACTAGATCGTTCTGCCGATGGATACACCATTGGCGATGACTGAGCTTATGTTGAGACTATGGCTATAGCAGAGCAAACCCTCCAAACCCTTGAGTTTCCGAAAATTCGTGCGCAGTTGGCTCGCCATACGGCCTTTTCGGCCTCGCGTGAACTGGCGCTCACCCTGTTGCCTTCCACCGAGATCGGCGATGTCCGGCAGCGCCAAGCTCTCACCGGCGAGGCGCGTACCCTGCTTGATGATTATTCTGATGTGACGGTCGGTGGTGCCCGCGATATACGCCACGCTGCCCGGCACGCCGCCCGTGGCGGCGTGCTGGAGGGCCAGACGTTTCTGGAGATCGCCGCAACCCTCGCCTCCTCCCGCACCCTGCGCACGCGCCTGCTGCGATTGGATTCTGTCCGCTTCCCGCGCCTGATCGAGCAGGCTGGATTCCTGCCCGCTTTGCCGCAGATCGAGGACGAGATCCTGCGCACGATTGGCGATGATGGTGCGGTGATGGATAGCGCCAGCGCCGAACTCTCGCGCCTGCGCCGCGAGATCCGCATCGCTTTCAGTCGGCTCCAGGAGAAACTCCAGAACCTGGTCTCTTCGTCCACCTACGCCAGTGCCCTTCAGGAGCCGATTATCACCGTGCGCAATGGGCGCTATGTCGTTCCGGTGAAGGCTAGCCACCGCAAGGATGTGCGCGGCCTTGTCCACGATCAGTCCAGTAGCGGAGCGACTCTCTATATCGAGCCGATGGCCACCGTCGAACTGAACAACCGCTGGCGCGAACTTCAGTCCGCTGAGGAGGAGGAAGTCCAGCGCATCCTGGCCGCTCTCTCCGACCACGTTGGCAGCGCGGCCCCGCAGATTGTTGGTGCCGTCGAGACCCTGGCCTCCATTGATCTGGCCCTGGCCTGCGCCCGCTATGCCCT
>CAIXLU010000552.1 GCA_903920315.1 uncultured Oscillochloris sp. | reverse complement strand
GAGACCGATTTGTGTGGGATTGCCGGGGGCGGGGGGCAGGAGGCCGGGGGCGGGGGGCAGGAGGCCGGGGGCGGGGGCCGGGTTTGGATCGGCAAACTCCGATTCTTCGGCACGATCCTGATCAACGAGCTTGATCGTATTGCTGCCGGTGGAATCGCTGTTCACCGAATCCACGTACTCATCGCTGTTCGTCAGATGGTACGTGTTCGTCGCCCGCCGCCCGATAACGATACGGCGCACCACTGCTGCAACCATCGCCGCAACCACGCCGATCCCGCAGATCGCGGCCAGCGGCTCGTAGATTGGGAGCTGCATCAGATAGTAGAACCAGGGCTGGTCACCACGGGCATACTCCTGCTGGCTGCCGAGCCAGTAGGCCAGTCCGGCGTAGAGTCCGTCAATCGCTCCGCGTGGGTAGGCGAAGAAGGTGGTGTACTCCACCAGATAGATCGCGATCAGGATGGAGAGAGCCATCCAGATGCTGCGGCGATCCTCGGCCCAGGTGGTGATCATCCGCTCTGTCAGGATGGGCTGGGGGTTCCAGAGTCCTTGACAGAGCCAGGCGAAGGCCAGGGCTGAGGCGATCAGGAATGCCTTCTCGCCCAGGTAGAGTCCTTTGCCAATTGGCAGCGGCGGGTTGAGGATCATCAGGATCAGACAAATAGAGAAGACACCGATCAGACCCCAGTGCAGGTAACGCGAGAAGCGGCTCTCAGAAAGCAGCCGCATCATCAGGAAGACGCCGAAGATGAAAAAGAGGATGTAGTAGAGTTCGTGGGTACCCATCGCCAGAGCCACGGCAGCAGCGGTGAGATAGAGCCATCGGGGTTTGCCGCTGTCGAGCCAGCGCAGCGCCCCGATGAACATCCAGATTTCCCAGAGGACCATCAGGCCGTCGTGACGGGCGAAGCGGGTGAAGTAGAGCAGCGAGGGCGAAAAGGCCAGCAGGGCGGCGGCGATCAGGGCACCGCGCTTACCCAGGCATGGCCGCAGCCACCATGTCGAGGCGACCATGCCGATCCCGGCGAGGGCCATAGGCAGGCGGGCCTGAGCCTCGCCATCGCCAAAAAGAAAATACGAGGCCAGAGTGAAGATGTAGAGTGTCGGCCCGTGGTAAACCGGATCGTAGCAATAGGTAGGCGCGGTGGCTCCGCCCCAGCAACTAAAACTACCGGCCCCGGTGTAGAAGCGCCAGCTCGACCAAGCATGGATGCTCTCGTCGTGGTGCATGGCCATCGTGCCCAGCCCCCACAGGTGAGAAATCACGCTGAGGACGACGAGTGCGAGGTAGGCGATAAGCTCCCAACTGAGCCACGAGAGATTGACGGCGCGCTCGAAGGGCGTCGGCGCGGCCCTATGGGGAAAGGTATCAACTGCCACTACGGTGTCACTCCATCAAGGTCGCCGCCAAGGCCAACGCCGAGCTGGCGCGCCAGCTCGGGTCGCACCGCCACATAAAAATCGGACGAGCCGAGGGGATAGCCCGGCTGCCGAAAGACGAGAAATTTCCAAATCCGCACGTCCACGTCGCGGTCGAAGGGGGCGCGTAAGAACTGGCCAAGCAGCGAGACGCTCTCCAGAGGCGCGTCTTGCCAGCCGGTGGACAGCCGATAGATCTGATCCTCCGGGAACCACCAGCGCAGCGGGTAGCGCTGGATGACGAACCCATCAAGTAACTGGCGATTCTGGGGGTAGCGCGACATATTTTCGTCGAGCATGAGAACCGCCATCACGTTCGCATCAGGCGGACCGTTGAGTTGCTCAGAAGTGCGCTGGCTCTTGCTAAAATCGCGCATGTACCAGGTCCACACCGTCTCGTTGTCGTAGAACACCGGCATCGCCAAACTGTTCACCCGGCGGCGCGATACCTCCTCCAGACGGCGGACGATCCGCATGACATCGGGGGATGTCTGGGTGTAAACCAGCATCTCGTGAGGAGTATCGCCATTCTGATAGGCCAGACGGTAGGCGCTGCGGGCGGTGTAGAGCGATCCGGTTATGGTGACACAGATCGCCAGAGCGACGATAGATGGACGGGCACCCCAGCGCAACCCCGCGCCCACGCTCAGCAGCGTCAGCAGGGCCAAGCAGAAGACCGGCGCAATCCAGGGCTGGAGCTGCGATTTGTCGCCAAATCCGACGATTGCGGTCATCAGTACAAAGCTCAGGCTGACGATGATGGCGAAGAAGAGGGCGAAGAGAGTGAAGGAGGGAGGAGGGAGAAGGTGAATCCTCTTCCGCTACCGACACGGCAAGCTGGATGCAGCGCTGGAAAGCCCAGGCGGAGAGCAGCACGAGAGGCAGGCTGATGTGCGTCGTAAGCCAGGGCATCT
>CAIXLU010000551.1 GCA_903920315.1 uncultured Oscillochloris sp. | reverse complement strand
GGCGGGCATTGCCCGCCGCGCCCCTGTTTGTTTTGCGTATCGGAGGGTAAGGTGCAATCTGATGCGCTACGCCTGGCACCTAAAACCAGGCACCTGAAACCTGGTCTTAGTCCAGGAAATCGGCGAGGATGCGGTTGTAGACATCGGGGCGCTCAAGCATTGGCAGGTGCCCGCAGTGATCGATCCAGACCAGCCGACTATTGGGGATGAACTTCGCAGCTACGGACGTACCCCCCGGCGGCATAATGGTGTCCTGGCGCGACCCAATGAGCAGTGTCGGCGAGCGGATCTGGCGCAGGGCCAGGTTGATCTCCCGATCACCAACGCTACTTGCGTTCGCCAGTGAGGATCGTTTGTCCATCTTCAGAAAATCGGCGAAGCCTTCGCGCAGAAGCTGGTCGTCGGGCAGGTGGTAGAAGAGGCGAGTTGATACAGCGCGGACGAACAAGCGATGGTCGCCCATCCAGGGTCGGCGCAAGGCCATCCATAGAGGCAGCACTTTGTGTACCTGCATCACGAACCGTCGCTCGGGTTCATTGCGGAAGGTACTGAAGCTGGTAAGCACGAGGCGACGCACAAGATCGGGGTAGTGCGCGGCCACGTAGACCGCCGTGCTGCCAGAGAAGGAGTGCCCGTTGAGGTCGAATTGCTCTAGTCCGAGCCGGTCGGCTAAGGTAACGATTGTGTCAACCACACGATGGATGTTGGCGTAGCCATCCAGGGGCGGCGAGTCGCCGAAGCCCGGCAGGTCGGGCGCAATCACGTCGTGGGTGGCGCTGAGGGCGTTCAGCGTACTGCGCCAGTAGCGCGACGATCCGCCCCAGCCGTGAAGGAGTATCAGTGGGGGACCATCGCCGCAGCGGCGGTAGGAAATCGGCTTCCGGCCGACCATCACCTGGGTGGGGGGCAGGTCGGTGTCAGGGTCTATGAGGTGCATGGCTACTCCAGATAAGTGAGTTAAGGCGGGGCCATGCGCCCTATTGTAGCACGGCACACCCATAACGCTCTCAGGTGCGTGGGCGCGGGCCAGGGCTTTAAGACTTTGCACCAGCCCTAGGACGAGCGAGGTGGTGTAATAGTCGTGCGATATAATTGGCATGGTGATAGGGCTGTTGAGCGAAGGAGCGTTGTCCATGAATCGTCGCCAGGGTTGGATGTTGGTCGCTCTCGGAGTCATCCTGGCTCTTGGCACCGGCGTGCTCGTGTTTTTTCTGCTCCAGCAACAGCAGCGTAACCTTTCTGTCGAAGCCCAACGTATGGCTGCCGCTCAGGTTGTGCCCGCTGTCGCTATGATGGATCTCCCGGTGGCCGCACGACCACTTCAGCCAGGTACGGTGATCACGAGCGATGACGTGTTGCTCAAGTCTTTCCCGCTCGACCTTGTGCCCGTCGCCGCAATCACGAGTACGGCCCGATTGGAGAATCAGACCATTATTGCTCCCATTGGTCAGGGCGAGACCTTCAACATCACGAAACTGGCCAGCAGTTCAGGGGGTACGATAAGCCAACAAATCCCGGTCGGTCGTGTGCTTTTCGCGTACCCTATCGGCGATTTGTTCACCCAGTCGAATATCCTGGCCGATGGAGATCGTATTGATGTGTTGATCACACTGGCAGTACCTGTCATCTCTAGCACGGGGACCCTTGCAGCCAACATTGCTGCGACCCAGGGTCGCGATGTAACGGCATATACGCTCCAGAATGTTACTGTTTTTAAGGTGTTGCGCTCGAATGCTGATACTGCCCGATCCCAGACGACTAATGCCCAGCAACCGACGGCATTGCTGCTCTCATTGACGCCGGAGGATGCGTTGTTGCTCAAGCGACTCAGAGACTCAGGCAGCAAAATTGACTTAGTTCTGCGCCCGGTTACGGATCGTGCGCCGGCGGATGTTCCACCCATTGACAACGATGTTCTGATCTCTCGCTATCGTCTGCGCTAGTGCGCTACGCCAATCGTTCTGCTTACGTGATAGAAAGGGAATCCCTGTGGCTATAGATGAAACTCTGCGCGTCGCTGTGGTGACGATGCCCGATCAGATCGATCAAGAGTGGATCGCTCGGCTTGGTCAGGATCCGCGTGTTGGCTGGATGGAGCGGGGGGCCATTCTTTCAACTGGCCTCGAAATGGTGAAGCAGAGCCGCCCTGATGTGGTCATCGTTGATCGGCTACCGACGGAAACCGAGGAGTTTATCCGCCAGATCTTTACCTCATTGCCGACGACGATCTGTATTGCCCTGACTTCGCTGACCGATGTGAATGTGGTGCGTCGGCTGATGATGGCAGGCGCACGCGATGTGCTGGTGCGACCAGTGCGTCACGTTGATGTCCTTCAGAGCATGAACGCCATCATACAGATCGAGCAGGATCGACGCAGCCGCCAACTGGTGAACAGCGACCACCACGGCTATGGGCGGGGCAAGTTTGTCGTGGTCATTTCGCCCAAGGGCGGTGCGGGAACAACGGTGGTGTCTACCAATATGGCCGTGGCTCTGCGCCAGATCAGTTCGGGACGGGTGGCCCTGGCCGATTTCGGGCTTCAGTTCGGCCACGTCGGCACCCACCTCAACCTCTTCTCGCGCCATACGCTACAGAATCTATTAGCCAAGAGCGACGAGATTGATGATACTATTCTGGCCGGCGTGATGCAACAGCATGGATCGGGTGTCCACGTGCTGCTGGCTCCCAGTTCTCCTGAGGTGGCGGGCGAGATTACCCGCGAGCAGATCAGCGCTGTCCTCGATAGCCTGCTGCTGCGCTACAGATACGTTATCGCCGATACGTGGTGTGTTCTTGATGAAGTGACGATGGCCCTGCTTGAGCGCGCCGATGATGTGCTGGTTGTGACCACCCCCGAGATCCCGGCCCTGAAGAATGTCAAGTTCTTCCTCGAATATCTCGCCCAGCACCAGCTCACCCGTGGCCGTGTGAGCATTGTGCTGAACCGCTTCCCGAGCGTAGATAGTGTCTCGCTGGAGGATGTACAGCAGCACCTGCGCCAGCCAATCAGCGCGAATATTCCCAGCGCCGGGCAACTGGTGACGTACAGTATCAATCGTGGGGTGCCGGTGGTGTTGTCGCACCCGCAGAGCTGGGTAAGCCAGAGCCTACGCAAGCTGGCGGCTTATGTGGCCGGCGAGCAGGTGACCACGATTAGTTTGGAGCCGGAGAAGGGTAAAGGTAGGGATAACGCGGGCGGACAGCCGCGCCGTGGCCTGTTTGCAAGCCTGCGCCGCCAGACATCACGATAACCGAAAGAGAAGGCTATGCCACGACTACGTTTTTCCCGCCCCGATAGTAGCCCTGCCAGTGATCGTGATACGCCCGCTCCCGAGAATACAACGGGCATCACGCCATCACGCCCGATCAGCGCCAGCGACTACGCCACGAGTTCACCTGAAGATCGTGACCTGATCTCCAAAGTGCAGGCCCGCCTCGTCTCTGAGCCTGACAACGCTAACACCCGCCGCGACCCGGAGTATTGGCCTCGTCGCATCACCGCCCTTGTCGCCGAACAGATCGAGATATCGGGCCGCGCCATCACCGAGCGCGACCGTGTTCGTCTCAGTCGCCATGCCCAGGCCGAGTTGCTAGGGCTCGGGCCACTGGAGCCGCTTCTTGCCGACGATAGCGTGACCGAGATCATGGTTAATGGGCCTAACAACATCTGGGTGGAGCGCGCTGGTCGGATTGAACTGACCGAGGCGACGTTCCTGAACGATGAGCATATCCGGCGAATCATTGACCGAATCATCTCGCCCCTCGGTCGTCGCTGCGACGAGACGACGCCGATGGTGGACGCTCGTCTGGCCGACGGCTCGCGCCTGAATGCGATTATCCCACCGCTCTGCCTGAACGGCCCGACCCTGACCATCCGTAAGTTTTTTAAGAAGCCGATGGGTCCCTCCGACTTAATTGCGCGTGGGGCGGCCACCACCGAACTGGTGGAACTGCTGCGGGCCTGTGTGCTGGGTCACCTGAATATTGTCGTCTCGGGCGGCACTGGTACCGGTAAGACCACCATTCTCAACATGCTCTCATCATTCATTCCCGATGGCGAGCGAATCATCACCATCGAGAATGCCGCCGAGCTTCAGCTCCAGCAGCGCCATGTGGTAACGCTGGAGACTCGCCCAGCGAACATTGAGGGCCGTGGCGAGGTAGCCATCCGCGATCTGGTGGTGAATGCCTTGCGCATGCGCCCTGACCGAATCGTGGTCGGTGAGTGCCGTGCTGGTGAGGCGCTGGACATGCTCCAGGCGATGAATACGGGCCATGATGGTTCGATGACCACCCTGCACGCCAATACGCCCCGTGATGCGATCAGCCGCATGGAGACGATGGTGCTGATGGCGGGGCTCGACCTGCCGCAGCGGGCTATCCGCGAGCAGATCTCGGCTGCGGTGCATGTCATCATCCAGTTGGAGCGGCTCCAGGATGGCTCGCGTAAAATCGTCAAGGTGAACGAACTGACCGGCATGGAGGGTGATGTGATCACCATGTCTGAGATTTTCACCTTCCAGCAGCAGGGCGTGCGTGAGGGCAAGGTCGTGGGTAAGATTATGCCCACCGGCATCCGCCCACGCTTTTTAGAGAAACTCCAGCAGAATGGAATCAACCTGCCGCCGAGCGTCTTTGGTTTCAGCGGTCGTCAGTCGGGGACATAGTCTATGGATGTCACCACGATTATTACCATTACCGTGTCTGTATTCTCCGCCCTCACCGTCATCGTGCTGGTGCTTGGGCTGCGCGCCATAACGAGCGAGCGTAGCTCGCTGGGTTCGCGCCTCCGAACCTACGTGAGCGATGACGTCTATGGGGTGGATGAGGCCGAGCGGGTGGCGGATCTGCCAAGTAGTCGCATTGCCGAGCGGATCAACGCCAGCATCGTGGAGCGTAGCTTTGCTCAGGAGATCTCACGCCAACTTGAGCAGGCCAACCTGCCCTTGAAAGTACCCGAATGGATCCTGTTGCGCATTGCCATCCCCCTGGTGATGTCGCTAGCTGCCCTGCTCTACTGGCAGAGCATGCTGGTGCTGCCGATTACCCTCATCATCGGCTTTATCGCACCGATCTTCTGGCTGCGCTCGCTGCGCAACCGGCGCAGCACCCTCTTCTGCGGGCAACTCGCCGAGACCCTGACGATGATCTGTGGTGCCTTGCGCGGCGGGTTTAGCTTGGCCCAGAGCTTGGCAATGGTGGCGAGAGAATCTCGTCAGCCGACCCGCAGCGAGCTTGAGCGGGTGACTCAAGAGGTTCGCCTGGGACTGAGCCTCAACGACGCGCTCGACAATCTTGTCGTCCGTCTCCAGAGTACCGACCTCGAACTGGTGGTCGCGGCGATCAAGATCAACAGCCGCGTAGGCGGCAACCTCACCGAGATCCTGGAGAGCATTAGTGTGACCATCCGTGAGCGCGATAAACTGCGCCGCGAGGTGAGGGTGATCACATCAATGCAGCGCATATCGTCCTATGTGATTGGCGGCATGCCCCCTGGCCTCGCCCTGATGCTCTTTCTGATCAACCCGGACTACATCAAGAAGCTGTTTCAGCCTGGGATCACCCTGTGCATCCCGATTATCGCGGTTGTCTTTTCGGTGGTTGGCTTTCTGGTGATCCAGAAGATTTCCGATATTAAGGTCTGACTTTATGAACACCTTGATGATCATGATCCTGATCAGCGCGATGGCGAGTGGCAGCATCCTGTTGCTCGTATTCGGAATCGTGCAGATGCGCCGTCTGCCCGTCTTGAATGACCGGCTCAACCGCTACCTGGGCGACGAGCGACCGATCACCGACATTTTCCACGAGATCGAACTGAAGCAACCTTTCTCGGATCGGGTGATCATGCCGCTGCTGCGTCGGCTGGCCCGGCTCTTCATCTGGATGTGGCCGGAAACGCGCCTGCGGGCATCCCAGCAACTCCTCCTGATGGCTGACGTCCGACGCATGAGTACGGTGGAATTTCTGGGATTGCGGCTGCTCTGTGGCCTGGGCATGCTCGGCATCGGCATCGGCTATAGTTACCTCGCGGGATTCACCTTCAGCTTTGTGAGCGTCATGATTCACGGTGTTGTGGCTATTTGTGGCTTCTCATTGCCGAAGTTCTGGATCACACGGCGGATCACACGCCGTCAGCAGGAGATTACCAACGCACTGCCTGACGCTCTTGATATGCTGACGATTACGATTGAGGCCGGACTGAGCTTTGAGAGCAGCCTCCAAGAAGTTATGAGCCGCTGGGACAATGATCTCTCACAGGAATTCGCCCGTGTGCTGCGCGATATTGGCATGGGCCAGAACCGGCGCACGGCGCTGAACGGTTTGGGCGAGCGTACGGGTGTACCCGACATCCTCAGCTTTGTCGCCGCTCTCAACCAAGCCGATGAACTGGGCGTGAGCATCGGGCGCGTGCTGAAGAGTCAGTCTGAGGACATGCGTGTGCGCCGACGCCAGCGTGCCCATGAGAAGGCCAACCAAGCTCCTGTCAAAATTATGTTCCCGCTGGTGTTCTTGATCTTCCCCGCAATCTTTGCCGTGATCCTGGGGCCAGCGGTTCCCCAACTCCTCGCCTTCGGAAAGTAGACCGTATCGGGTCAGGACGTGGGGCCGACGCATTCCCACTATGGAGCAGTATGTTATGGATAGCCACCCCGATCAACTTACGCCCGAACAGCTCTACGATCAGGCATTGGCCTTCTTCCGCGCCGCACGCTGGGAAGAGGCAACCCAGACATTGCGACAGCTTCAGGCGCAGAGCAATGCCTACCCGGAAGCTGAAGCGTTGCTGGATGATATTCAGCTCAAGCAGGGCTTGGAGCGTGTCCAGTCCCCAACAGCGGCGGCCCCGCCGCGTGAACCATTCAATCGTGGCCGAGAAGTTACGCTCGTGGTGATCGTGTTGGCAGTCCTCGGCCTATCCGGCGGATCGTGGTGGCTGTGGTCGGTCTTGTCTGCTCCAACGGCGGGTGCGCCGATGGCGAGCCAGCAGACGGCAATTGGCACTTTACCCACGGCGGCACCGAACGCATTAACCCCCACGACAGATATGATTGCTTCCGGCATCGGAGTGCTAACGGTGACGAAGGTGGAAAACACTACGGTGGCGGATAACATCTACTTCATCCTCGACGCATCAGGGAGCATGCTGGCAAAGATCAACGACCAACGCAAGATTGATATGGCTCACCAGGCGCTGGGAGCCATCGTGAAAGATCTCAACGACTCAACCAAGGTGGCCCTGCGCACCTACGGACGCAATCGCGCCAATGACTGCAGCGACATTGAGTTGGTCAGACCTCTGGGGCCACTGAACCGCGACGCACTGCTTGCCCAGATTAATTCAATTGTCCCTGTGAACCGGAGCAACACGCCCATCGGCAGTTCGCTGGCCGCGTTATCCGCAGATCTGGTTGGGGTAAAAGGTCAGACGCTGGTCGTGTTGCTCAGCGATGGTGAGGAGAGTTGTAACGGAGACCCGGTGGCGGAGGCGACTCGTCTGCATACGGATAACCCCAATGTACGGGTGAGTGTTGTGGGCTTCGACATCGCCCCCGAGTTTCAGACGCGCCTGGCGGCGATTGCTGATGCTGGCGACGGCACCTATTTTGGTGCCGCTGATGTGAACCAGCTCGCTACTGCCTTGAGGCAGGCCATCGCCCTCAACTACCGTGTCTACGATAGCAAAGGACGAGAGATTGGCCACAGCAGCGTGGGCGACTCGCTCAAGCTCACGGCGGGCAGTTACCGTGTGGTAATTGGCGGCGACCCGCCACTCCTGGAGCAGACAGTGGACATCCGTAAGGGTATGACGACTCTGATGGCTCTCAGCATCGATAGAGGCAAACTGAGCGCTAAGCTGAGCCATGATTGGGCGAAATAACGAGATGAGCCGATACACGTCACCTCATCCACGGCGCGGGGCGCAGAGCCTCGTCGAGTTTGCGTTGGTTTTGCCCATGCTGCTGTTGCTGATGCTGGGGATTATCAACGTGGGCTACATACTTTTTATGTACGTCCAGATTGACAACGCGGCGCACGAGGGTGCGCGCGCCGCCGCTGTGCGGCCCTGTCCTCTGCCATCCGAGCTAGTAGCTATCCGCACGAAAACCATCGCCGCTATACTGGCTTTCGCTGACACCACCCAGATCTCAAACACCATGCAGGTTGACTATATCAACTCCTTGCACCAGAACTATGGTGATCCGGTGACGGTCACGGTACACTACCGGATTGAGCCACTCGACCCCTTGAGCGCACGGGCTATCCCCGCCTTTGATCTCAATGCTGTGTCAATGCGCACGATCACCACTGGCTGTGATGGGCTGCGTTTGCCAGATTTTACCGCCCAGCCGACGGTAACGGATATGCCGACGGATACTCCGACGGATACTCCAACGAATACTCCGACGGATACTCCAACGAATACTCCAACGAATACTCCAACGAATACTCCAACGAATACTCCAACGAATACTCCGACGGATACTCCGACGGATACTCCGACGGATACAAATACTCCAACAGTAACAAAAACGCCGACTAAGACGGGGACGCCGACTAAGACGGGGACGCCGACTAAGACGGGGACGCCGACTAAGACCCCAACCATAACGAATACGCCAACGAACACACCTACTGTAACGAACACACCTACTAAGACTAATACACCTACTAAGACTAATACACCGACGAATACGCCTACTTTTACAAGTACGCCGACGAATACACCTACATCTACCGCAACGAACACACCTACCGCAACGAACACACCTACCGCAACGAACACACCTACTGTAACGAACACACCTACTGTAACGAACACACCTACTGTAACGAACACACCTACTAAGACTAATACGCCGACGAAAACACCTACTAAGACTAATACGCCGACGAAAACACCTACGCCGACGCGTACTGCTACACAAACTAATACGTCAACACCATGCCCGCCATCAAAATGTACGCCGACACCGACGAATACTCGTACACCAACCAATACACCAACCAATACTCGTACACCAACTAATACACCAACCAATACTCGTACACCGACGAATACTCGTACACCAACTAATACACCAACTAATACACCAACTAATACACCAACTAATACACCAACTAATACTCGTACATCAACTAGTACGCCGACTAGTACGCCGACTAGTACGCCGACTAGTACGCCGACGCCAGCGAACACGGCGACTGCTACACCCCCCACCCCATCGCCCACGTCCGCTCCCACACCCACGATGCCGCCAGGAATCTCGGTGTCATTCAGCGCTGTGAAGTACTACAACCCCAACGACGCAGGTAATACAGGACTCTACCTCTCTGGCCGTGTCTACACGAGCGTTGGTGGGATCGGCGTTGCCGGCAAGACAATAGTTGTCCATGTCAGCTATATCTATGGTGGTGTGACCTTCAGCGATACGGTAACCATCGGTCCAACGGATGCTAACGGCTTTGCCAATGCGTGTCCGGCGGCCTATTACCCGGCCAACGTCCAGATCATCATCAGCACCGACCCGGTAAATAATGCACCTGGGACAGACGGGCCGGGAAAAAGCAACGTACAGGTGCAGAACCAGCCGCAGGGCAGCATTCCCGCCTTCTGCCCATAAATGGGGCATAGGTAGAGGCCGCATGCGACAAGGTCAGGACATCGCTAAGGAGCAGATGTATGGTCACTCGTTATAAAACATATGGGCAATCGTTGGTTGAACTCACGCTAGTTCTCCCGCTGCTGATGCTGACCATTTTTGGGATGGTAGACTTTGCGCTGGCCTATAACACGCATGTCTTCATCCGTAACGCGGTAGCTGAGGGCGGCTACTACGCATCCCAACATCCTGGCGATGCCCAGGGCGTGCGTGATCGAATTCTTCACGAGCTAGATAATTTGAATCCGGCGATCACCAACAATGACATCACTATCACAACCTGTGTACCCGGCATATACGATCCACAAGCCATGCAGACAGCGATTACCGTTACCTATACCTACCACGTGATCTTTGGGCTGGCTGGCTCTGGGCCAACGATCCGCCTGAGCAATAGCACGACGGTGCCGCAATTTGGCGGCTGCCACTAAAGGAGTCTTTTACGATGACTTCACTCCATTGTCGGCGTGCTGAGGGTCAGGCGCTTGTGCTGGTCGCTCTGACCTTTATATTGCTGGTGGCCTGTCTCGGCTTGGCCCTAGACGGTGCCAATGCCTTTGGTCAGCGTCGGCGAGTGAGCAACGCAAATGATGCCGCATCGCTTGCTGCCACTCGCGAACTTGTCACCATCAAGAACGATGGTCGCACTGGTCAGGCGATCAATAACACCATCCGCGAGTTCCTGGTGACTGACCACAGCATTGATGCTGCCAGCTCGACGTGGCATGCCAGTTACGTAACCCGTGACGATCCTGACACGATCATCGCGCCGGTTGTTGATAACCTGATACCGCCAAGTGACGCTAGCGGTGTGCGGGTCGATCTAAGCTTCACTTTCAAGACTTTTTTTATGAGCGTTCTCGGTCAGAATACTTTGACCGTCGGTGCCACCAGTACATCAACCTACGGACCGCTCGGTACTGCGATGGGTGAAGATCTCATCCCTTTGGGGATTAGCGACGCGTCTATGAGTACCCTTTTAGACATGGGCCATGTGCGTGTGGATCTGAAAGGGACGATTATGAGCAGGTACGGAAATCTCGCACCGGGACAGCAGATACCCGCACAGATAGCTGACGTGGTCACCGACGCCAACTTTGCTAACATCTCTCTCAGTAACAATAGCGGCCCGCTCCCGAACGCCAACGGTTGCCAGAATCCGAATGTGACCGAGAACCTGACCTACTGGTGGTGTAATGGCACACCAAACCAACTCCAAATCGGTCGTATCTTGCCGAATCTCGCAAGCAATTGGGGGGACGTCAACAGTTCAGTCATCCACCGGGTGAGTACTCGACCTACCGCAGTGGTACCTATCTATACAATGGTTTCGAATAGATCGCACGGGATTTCCTACCAATTGACCTATTTCGTGGCTGTGGATATGAGCTACAGCTCGTCTGATGGGGTACTGACCATGACGCTGCGCACCGACTATGTCTCTGCCGGCGCGGCGATTGGCGCGGGCAGCGGTGTGGAGACAGGCGCTTGGGCGGTGAATCTCAAGCGGTAGGCGCGGATGTCGTCATCACACGTACAGATGTGCAATTGCCTGTGTCAGCAATGCTGGCCCAGGCAATTGCATATATAATCATGTCACTGTCTATCGTTCCAGATCCCGCACGAGAGGTGATATGCAACAGCTCTTCAAGCGAGCCAATGAATCGCTCTACAGCGATCTCGACAACTACGCAACTGCCTTGCGCCGGATCGTGGACGCCCTACCTGAGGCACGCCGCCTCTGTGATCGGGTGATCAAAGAGGTGCGGCTGGCCGATGCGTTGCTCGCCTTTGGCAGCGGCCCGCAGGTGATCGAGCTGAAGCAGATTATTTTCCATATCGGCGATCTCTGGCCCTTCCGCGAGCATGGCCCGACGCGCACGGCGGGCTTCTCCGACGAGATCGCTGAGGCCGCCAGCCACGCGGATCAGGTTCGACGCGCCATCGGGCTACTTGATCGTTTTTCCGATCAGGCTATAGCTAGCGAGCTGCGGATCTGTTTCACCAATATGATCCAGTACTTTCAGGATGAGAGGCGGCTGCTTGAAGAGTGCCATGCCCGCATTCAGCCATTCAGTACGAACTCCGACCTCACCCGTAAGCGGCTGAACCTGCTGATCGCCACCGCCGAGGCCCGCCTACCCGAGAGCGAGGATCGTCGCGCAGCGATCCAGACTTACAGCGAGGCGGCTGAGCTACTCCAATCCTGGGAGGGCGGCGTGCCGATTGACGAGAGCGGTGTCATTATCCTCAATCGCTGCATCGGCCTGCTGGGTACGAGTAGTGAGGTCTTCGGTATCCTCAGTGCCTCTACCTCCGCCTCTACAGCTTAGACAAGGGCTGAGTCGTTAGATGCGATCAGTCACCGCATGCTGCACGCCCCTGCCCTCAGATCGGGTATGATGCGGGTGTGAAAATAGCCGATAGCCGATAGCCGATAGCCAATAGCCAGCGGCCATTTTCATCGTGGCGGTGTGCGCCTCGCGCATGAACGTCTTTTGCTCTCTTGCGATATACCTATACTTTAGGGTATTCAGACCCTCATTCCCTCACTGGAGGTGCAGATGAATTACAATGCCTGGTTTGCCGCGCAGGACGATCCGAGCGAGCGTCATTCGCTCACCGAGGTTGTGTACTACTCAAAGTCGGGCGGGCTGCTGGAAGTTCAGCACGATATGGATGCTCTGCGCCAGCGCAGCGCCGCCGAATGGAAGCAGCTCTTCGAGAGCCGCTGGATGCGTACCAACTGGCCCTACGGCAGCGGTGTATGGGGTAAGAAAGAGTGGCTCTGCCCGAACATTGACGATAAGAATATCGTGAGTATGTTTGAGGGTGGATCTAATCTCTTCTGGGCGGAGCGCCTTGGTCAGCAGATCGGTGTTGACGACCTGTGGATCAAGATGTGTGGCAATAGCCATACTGGCAGCTTCAAAGACCTGGGCATGACCGTGCTGGTGAGTGTGGTCAAGCAGATGATTAGTGATGGAAAGCCCATCCGCGCCGTGGCCTGCGCCTCTACCGGCGATACATCTGCCGCCCTGGCGGCCTACGGGGCCGCCGCCGGTATCCCGACCATCGTCTTTTTGCCCAAGGGCAAGGTCAGCATCGCTCAGCTTGTGCAGCCGGTGGCTCACGGTGCCCTGGTGCTGGCCCTCGATACCGATTTCGATGGCTGCATGAGGATTGTTCGCGAGGTAACAGCCAGCGCCGATAGCGGGATCTACTTGGCTAATTCGCTCAACTCGCTGCGCAT
>CAIXLU010000550.1 GCA_903920315.1 uncultured Oscillochloris sp. | reverse complement strand
GAGTACCGCCAACTGCGCGACCTAGCTCCGGGCGTGTTCCGTGCTGACATGGGCGCGGGCGCGGTGCGTGAGCTGATCGTGCGCCAGGTTGATCTGGATAAGCTGGCTGAGGATCTGAATGCCGAGGTGCAGACCACCCAGGGCCAGCGGCGCAAGAAGGCCACTAAGCGCCTGCGCGTGGTCGAGAGCTTCCGCAAGAGCGGCAACAAGCCTGAGTGGATGATCATGACTGTCCTGCCGGTCATTCCGCCCGACTTGCGCCCGATGGTACAGCTTGACGGCGGACGCTTCGCGACCTCGGATCTGAACGACCTGTACCGGCGTGTAATCAACCGCAACAACCGGCTCAAGCGGCTGATGGAGCTGAACGCACCTGAGATCATTGTGCGCAACGAGAAGCGTATGCTCCAGGAGGCCGTGGACGCCCTGATTGATAACGGGCGGCGCGGCCGTGCGGTGTCAGGCAAGGGCAAGCATCGCCTCAAGAGCCTGAGCGATATGCTCAAGGGCAAGCAGGGCCGCTTCCGCCAGAACCTGCTGGGCAAGCGTGTGGACTACTCGGGTCGCTCGGTGATCGTGGTCGGGCCGCTCCTGCAACTGCACCAGTGCGGCCTGCCTAAGAAGATGGCCCTGGAACTGTTCAAGCCCTTCGTGATGCGCCGCTTGGTGGAGAAGGGTTTTGCCCACAACATTAAGAGCGCCAAGCGCATTGTTGAGCGGGTACGCCCCGAGGTTTGGGACGTGCTTGAGGAAGTGATCAAGGACTACTTGGTGCTGCTGAACCGCGCACCCTCGCTGCACCGGCTCTCGATCCAGGCGTTCGAGGCCAAGCTGATTGAGGGTTCGGCCATCCAGTTGCACCCGCTGGTCTGCGCGGCCTTCAACGCCGACTTCGACGGCGACCAGATGGCCGTCCACGTGCCGCTATCACGTAAGGCTCAGGAAGAGGCTCGCTCGCGCATGCTGAGCAAGTACAATCTGCTCAGCCCGGCCCACGGCGAGCCGATCATCACGCCGTCGCAAGACATCGTGCTGGGCTGCTACTACATCTCGCAGGTGCGCGACGGCGCACGGGGCAGCGGCAAGATATTTGCTAATGAAACCGAGGCCATGCTGGCATACGAGAAAGGATTCGTGGAGATTCAGGCACCGATCTGGATTAGAATGACTGATCGACCGACTGGCAAGAATGACCGGCCCAATGGTGTGCGCAAACAGATCAGTCCAACCGAGGATGGTACCCCGCGTATCCTGGTTGAGACGACGATTGGGCGAGTCCTGCTCAACAACGAGTTGATGCCGCCCCTGCGCTACCGCAACCGCGAGATCGACAAGAAGGGTCTCAAAGAGATCATCGCCGAATGCTACCAGTACTACACCAACCTGAAGAACGTCAGCGACGCGGAACTAGCCGAACTGCGGGCCATCTGGCCGGGTAAGTCGGAAAACGAACTGATGCGTATCTTCGGCTCGGAGAAGACGGCGCTGCAGGCCGACAAAATCAAGGCCCTCGGCTTCAAGAATGCCACTTATGGTGGGATGACGATTGGCATCAACGATATTGAGGTGCCACCGGCCAAGTACGAGATCGTCGGGAATGCTGAAACTCAAGTTGCCGATATTGAGAAGCAGTACCGCCGTGGCCTGATCACCAAGGAGGAGCGCTACGAGAAGGTGGTGGAAATCTGGCAGAAAGCCACCAAGGACACAATCATCGCGGTGCGGGACAACATGAACCAGTTCGGCCCGGTGGCGATGATGTCCACCTCGGGCGCTCGCGGCAATATTAACCAGATCTCGCAGATGGCCGGTATGCGCGGCTTGATGGCTGATCCGACCGGCAAGATCATCGAACTGCCGATCAAGGCCAATTTCCGCGAAGGTCTCTCGGTCCTGGACTACTTCGTCTCCACCCACGGCGGACGCAAGGGTCTGGCCGATACCGCGCTGCGCACGGCAGATGCCGGTTACCTCACCCGGCGTCTGGTGGACGTAGCCCAGGACGTGATCGTCACGATTGAAGACTGCGGTACTCAGGATGGTTTCTGGCTGCATGCGGCGGACGACGATGAGTTGATGGAGAAACTGGCCGTGCGTATGGTCGGGCGTATCCTGGCCGCGCCGGTGTACGACAAGGCGACCGGCGAGTTGCTGGCCGAGCGCAATGTCGAGATTGACGATGAGATTGCGTCGAACATTGACAGTCACGGCATCAAGTCGGTCTATGTCCGTTCGACGTTGAGCTGCCAGTCCGAGCACGGTATCTGTCGGCTCTGCTACGGGCGCAATCTGGCCACCGGCAAACTGGTAGACATCGGCGAGGCGTGCGGAATCATCGCGGCTCAGTCAATCGGTGAGCCGGGTACGCAGCTCACCCTGCGCACCTTCCACACTGGTGGTGTGGCCTCAGCCGACGACATCACTCAAGGTCTGCCGCGTGTGCAGGAGATCTTTGAGGCTCGCGTGCCGAAGGGCAAATCATTGCTGGCCGAGATTGACGGCGTGGCGCAAGTCGTCAAGGACGATAACGGCGTC
>CAIXLU010000549.1 GCA_903920315.1 uncultured Oscillochloris sp. | reverse complement strand
GCCGTAGGTTTGGACGACGGGGACGCCGAGGGCGGCGCAGCGCTCTAGCAGGGGCCGGGGGGCGGGGCCGCCGCCGAGCAGGGCGCAGCGGAAGTGCGGCGGATAGGGTGTATCGCCGCGTGCGTCGAGCATGCGCTGGAGGGTGGCGGCGACCACGGAGATAATCGTTACGCCCTGATCGTCGATGGCCGCGTTGACGGCGACCGGGTCAAAGCGCTCGTGCAGCACCACCGGGATACCGTAGATCGCGCCGCGCAGCAGGATGGAGAGTCCGCCGATGTGGAAGAGCGGCAGCACAGCCAGCCAGCGATCATCGGCGTGCAGGCCGAGGTTGAGGGCCGAGGCGGTGGCGCTCCACCAGTGGTTGCCGTAGCTGAGCATAGCCCCCTTGGGCGCGCCGGTGGTGCCGGAGGTGTAGATGATGGAGTGGGAAGTGGATAGATCTATCTGGAAGGATGAAGGATGAAGGATGAGGGATGAAGGAGCAGCATGAAGTTCATCAAACGAGAGGGTGCCCAGGGTTGGGGAGGGGATGCGGTCAGCCAGACCTATGTGTGGCGTATCGGTGAGGAGCAGGGTGGTGGCACTGTCCGCAGTTTGAAAAATAAGCTCGGCAGGGGAGAGACGAACATTAAGCGGGACGAGAATCGCTCTACAGCGCGGCATGGCGTGAACCAGGGCCACATAATCGGCGCAGTTGCCCGCCAGGATGGCCAGGCGGTCGCCGGGGCGCAGGCCACGGGCAACCAGGCGTGCAGCCAGATCGTCGGCGTGCTGACTCAGCTCGGCGAAGGACCAGGCAACGTCGGGGGCGAAGAGGGCCATGCGGTCGGGATGGATGGCGGCGCGGCGGGAGAGCCAATCGGGGATGATCATATGTGTCCGTTGTAGGGACGAAGCATTCGGGAAAGGCACGAAGTGCCTTTCCCGAATGCTTCGCCCCTACCATCATCCCAACAATAATCCCAGCGTCAGCAGGGCACCGAAAACCATGTGCAGGCGTCCGGTGTCGCGCAGGGCGAGGTTGAGCGGGCGACCGCGCTGCTTGCCGACGCGGTCAATCAGGTTCAGGGCCAGGGGTACGCTGAGCCAGACCAGCAGGACGAAGGGCGATGCTCCGCCCCACATCCAGGTGAGCGGGGCGGTGAGGTAGGCTCCGAGAACCAGCAGGGCGTACTCGCTGCGGGCGAACATTTCGCCGTAGATGACGGCCAGGGTACGTTTGCCCGCGACCTTGTCGGTGGGCGCATCGCGTAGGTTGTTGACCACGATAATCGAGGTGACGAGCATGGCCACGGGGAGGGAGGCTAGGACGGCGACCGGGCGCACCGCCCCGCTGTGCAGGTAATCGGTGCCAACCACGGCAATGACGCCGAAGAAGATAAAGGTAAAAATATCGCCCAGGCCGTTGTAGCCAAGAGGGTAGGGGCCGCCGGTGTAGAGGATGCCCGAGGCAATTGAGAACAGTCCGATGAGCAGGATGGGCCAGCCGCCAACGTAGATCAGATAGGCTCCGCAGAGGGCAGCCAAGGCGAAAGTGACCAGCATCATGTTGCGCACGGTGGCGGGTGGAATGAGTCCGCTCTGGGTGACGCGGGTTGGGCCAAGGCGATCGGGGGTATCGGCACCTTTTTTGTGGTCGAAATAATCGTTGGCGAGATTAGTGCCGATCTGGATGAGCAGACTGGCCAACAGAGCGGCGAGAAAGGCCAGCGGGTGGAAGAGCTTGTCCGAAAGCGCGGTAGCCGAACCAACCAGCACCGGCACCACGGCGGCGGGCAGAGTGGGGACGCGGATGGCCATGAGCCAGGCGCGGGCGGGGGTGGGCTCGGGCTGGGCCGCCTGAGGCTGTGATCGCATATCTTTCCCCGTGAATGTTGGGGCTGCGCCCCAAAACCGGCTTTTGTTGCTGGCTGGCGGCTTCGCCGCCAGCCAGCAACAAAAAAAGATTCTTGGGGGTGGCGGAGCTACCCCCAAACCCCCGCTAGGGGAAGCGGCGGAAGCGGCGGAAGTTGGGCTTGCGCTTCTCTAGGAACGCCTGCTTGCCTTCCTGGGCCTCCTCACTGAGATAGTAAAGCAGAGTGGCGTCGCCGGCGAGTTGCTGGAGTCCGGCGTGGCCATCGGCGGCGGCGTTGATCGCGGCCTTGAGGAAGCGGATGGCCATCGGGCTCTTGTCAAGAATCTCCCTGGCCCACTGCACGCCCTCGTCCTCTAGCTGTTCCAGGGGCACAATGGTGTTGATCAGGCCCATGTCGAGGGCCTGCTGGGCGTTGTACTGGCGGCAAAGATACCAGATCTCGCGGGCCTTTTTGTCGCCGACCATGCGCGTGAGCAGGTTGGAGCCGTAGCCCGCATCGAAGCTCCCGACCTTCGGCCCGGTCTGGCCGAAGATGGCGTTCTCGGCGGCGATGGTGAGATCGCAGACGATATGCAGGACGTGGCCGCCACCGATGGCGTAGCCGGCCACCAGGGCGATCACCGGCTTGGGGGTGACGCGGATGAGACGCTGGAGGTCGAGAACGTTCAGGCGCGGGACTTTGTCGCCGCCGACGTAACCGCCCTGTCCGCGCACGCTCTGATCGCCGCCGGAGCAAAATGCCTTGCCGCCCGCCCCGGTGAAGAGGATAACCCCAATCGTCTCGTCGTCGCGAGCGCGGGTGAAGGCGTCAAGCAGTTCGGTCGTCGTCTCCGGGCGAAAGGCGTTGTGCTTTTCGGGGCGGTTGATGGTGATCTTAGCGATCCCCTCGCCGCCAGCGTCGTGTTCGTACAGGATGTCGGTGTAGGTGCCGACGTTTTTCCATTCGATGGGCATGCTTTGCTCCTGATTGCAGATTGCGGATTGCGGATTGCGGATTGCGGCAGTTGTAGCAGTTGCATCGCTCAATCTGCAATCTACAATCTGCAATCTGCAATCGCGCCTTGGCGCAGGAATCCTACCACACGTTCGGCAAACTCCTCCGGGCGCTCTAGGTGGACGGTGTGACCTGCGCCGGGTATCGTGATGTGGCGAGAATTCGGCATGAGTGCGGCCATCTGCTGATTGATGGCGACGAACTTGGTGTCGAGTGTGCCGGTGATCAGCAGAGCAGGCATGGTCATCGTGTCCAGGCGTGGCCAGAGCGATTCCTGACGACCTGTGCCCATACCGCGCAGGGATGCGGCCAGTCCCGCAGGGCTGTTGCGCAAACGGCGCTCGCGCAGGGCGGCGCGTATCTCGGCAGGCACGCTGGATTGGCTGGCGAAGAGCGGGATATTCTGCCAGTGATCGGCGAACCTCTCTACACCCTGAGCCATGATCTGGTCGGCCAAGGCATCGTCGGCGGCGGCGCGGGCCACGCGCTCGGCGGGAGTGGCGAGGCCGGGCGAGGCACTTTCGAGGATGAGCGAGCGCACGCGCTCAGGGGCGAATGCCGCGAGGTGCAAGGCCACCCGCCCGCCCAGCGAATAGCCGAGCAGGTCGAACTGAGCATGGCCAAGGTCGTCCATAAGGGACAGGAGATCGGCCACGCAGCCCTGCATCGAACACGCATCCCCAGGCGATAACCCGTGACCAGGCAGATCTACGGCGACGACATGGCGGTATGGGATGAGGTGCGGAGTCAGGTCGGCCCACTCGGCGGCGCTGCCGGTAAAGCCGTGCAGGATGAGGGATGAGGGATGAAGGATGAAGGATGAAGGATGAGGAGGAGGGATGAAGGAGGATGCAGGTGTTTGGATAAAGTTCAGCATGGTACAAAATCGCTTCCGCGCCGTCTTCGTTTTCTTTGCGTCTTCGCGTCTTTGCGTCACACCATATTCATGCGTTTGACGCAAAGGCGCAAAGACGCAAAGACTCTCATGTCGTTCAACGTGACAGCGTTCCTTTTACGGTAGTGCCCCACGCCTGTTCATTATCGTCTCTTGCACCCTCATCCCTCATCCCTCATCCCTACTTGCTTATGGCGTACCAGATCGAGCGGTGGTCGGTGACGTTGCGGGCGCGGTTGGTGCGTACCTCGATGATGTGCAGGCCGGTGCCGGTGATGCCTGCGCCGACGGCGGTGCGGAAGGCGGGCCAGTCCTCGGCGTGGGTGTGGTGCGCGCCGTAGAATTCGGCCAGGGGCGCGAAATTAAGGCCGTGGGGGACGCCGAAAAGCTCCTCGAACTGGTCGGTTTCGCTGGCCTGGGGCAGGAAGGAGAAGATCCCGCCGCCGTCGTTGTTGATCAGGATAATGGTGGCGTCCATACGGTGCAGTTTGGCGGCCAGCAGCCCGTTCGAGTCGTGGTAGAACGAGAGGTCGCCGGTGACGAAGACGACTGGCCCAAGCCCGCCGGCAACCAGGCCGAGAGCGGTGGAGGTCAGGCCATCAATGCCGTTGGCCCCGCGATTGCCCAAAATGCGCAGGGGCGACGGGCCGGGGAGCAGGAAGGTATCGAGGTCGCGGACGGGCATGGAGTTAGCGACAAAGAGCGTGGCCCCGGCAGGCAGAATGCGAGAAAGCTCGGCGAAAACCCCCGGCTCGCTGATGTCGTCTCTATCCCGGAGCTGCGCGGCGATAACTGCCTGGGCGTCCCGCTCCGCAGATGTCCACACCTCTGCCCAACTGTCGGGCGGGCGGTTGCTCGTCCGGATCTGTCCGGCGATCCGATCACAGAGATGTATTTCATCGGCGAAGATATGTTCGCTGGCGAGGTTCGTCGGCTCGCGCCAACCGGCCCCGCCATCCATCACAATCTGGCGGGCATCGGGGTAGCGGGTGAGATACGAGAGCAGGGACTTGGAGGTAGGCATGGCCCCCAGGCGCAGCACCAGGTCGGGGATGTGGCGAGCGGTAAAACGCTTATCGCGCAAGAAGGCATCATACGCCCCGATAGTCAACGCGCCAACGTGAGGGCCACGCCGCGCCTGGGAGAGCGGGTCGGCCAGGAGCGGCCAGCCGAGCGCCTGCGACAGACGGGCAGCGGACTCGGCAAGGGCCGGGTCGTCGTGGGGGCCGCAGATGATCAGGCCACGCTCAGCAGCGCTCAATTCGGCGGTCATACGCTCGATGATATGCGCGCCTGCGGCGCGCCGGGGGGTAATGATCTGAGGGGGCTGGGGACTCGGGACGGCAAGGATGGATTCAATCCGGCTCCGATCCGGCACCAGCGGCTCGCGGAAAGGGCAGTTGAGGTGAACCGGCCCGGCGGGCAGGTCGGTAGCGATAGCCAGGGCGCGGGCGACAGTGGAGCGAAGGTAGGGCAACAGGCCCCCGGTTGGCTCGGGCAGATCGCTAAACCAGCGCGTATTACTGCCATAGATCCCGACCTGATCAATCGTCTGGGGCGCGCCGTTATCGCGCATCTCGCGGGGTCGGTCGGCGGTGAGGACAAGCAGCGGGACACGCGAGAGGTTCGCCTCGACAACGGCGGGCAGGAAATTGGCGGCGGCAGTGCCAGAGGTACAGATCAGGGCCACGGGCGCGGCGCGGGCGCGGGCCATACCAAAGGCGAAGAAACCCGCCGAACGCTCGTCGTACTGCATCCAGATGCGGACGGCAGGGTGATGGGCGGCAGTCAGGGACAGGGGCGTATTACGCGAGCCGGGACAGATCACGATGTCGGAAACGCCACCACGGGCGAGTCCATCAATGATCGTGACGACCCAGTCGGTGAGGAGGTTATCTGATTCTGGCATAGAAATTCTACTTAAAGATAAATTTCTTTCTGAACGATGCACGCCCTCGGCGTGCATCGTTCAGAAAGAAAAATCGTATCCCCATCCCCCGGCCTCCTGCCTCCTGCCTCCTGCCTCCTGCCTCCCGCCCTACCCGCCACCCAGCGCCCCCAGCATCGGGCGCAGTTTGAGCTGCGTCTCCTGCTCCTCGCGGGCCGGGTCGGAGCCGGAGACGATGCCGCAGCCTGCAAAGAGAGCGGCCTCGCGCTTGCTTACCAGGGCCGAGCGCAGGGCCACGGCGAACTCACCCTCGCCCTTGGCATCGAGCCAGCCGACCGGGCCAGCGTACCAACCCCGGTCGAGGCGCTCGTGGGCGCGAATCCATTCTAGGGCCACATCGCGGGGTTTGCCGCCGACGGCGGGGGTGGGGTGCAGGGCGGCTACCAGATCCAGGGCGCTACGGCTGCCGGTGATACGCCCGGTGACCGGGGTGAAAAGGTGCTGGATATTGCGCACCTTCATCAGAATTGGCTCGACAGGAGACTCAATATTGGTGCAGAGATCGGCCAGGGCGGTGCGGATCATGCCCACGACCAGGGCGTGCTCCATGCGCTCCTTGGGGCTGGAGAGCAACTCCTGGCCGAGACGCACATCCTCGCTGGGGGTAGAGCCACGGGCGATAGAGCCAGCCAGACCGGAGGCCGAAACCACCCCGTCGCGCAGGGAGACGAGGCGCTCGGGGGATGCGCCGAGAAAGGCACGCCCACCACGAGCCACAGCGAAGACAAAGGTGTCGGGATAATCGCGGCGCAGGGACTCCAGGGCGGCGGGGATGTCAATATCGCTTTCGGCGTGCAGGCGCACCTCACGGGCCAGGACAACCTTCTCCATCGCGCCAGCGCGCAGGTCGGCCACCGCATCAGCCACGATCCCGCGCCAGGCGCTGGCGGGCATCGCCTCCTCAATTGGCAGACCCTCGGCGGGACGGGCAGCGCGCCAGGGACCACCAATCAGATCGCGCAGACGGCGGGTCGCCGAGAGGTAGAGGTTTACTGACGAGGTATCGGAACCAACCAAGCCGTTAAAGGTCAGGCTCGCGACATCGCCCTGTCGGGCTAGGAGCATACGCGGCAGGAAGAGCAGACCGTCGGGGAAGTCGGCCCACAGACCACTGGATGGGCGCAGGGGATCGAAGGCAAAACCAGCGGCAGCGACCGGGCCAGCGAAAGGCAGGGACGGATCGGCGTCTACGCAAGCGGTGCCGACCAGATCGCGCCAGGCGGCGGCGGCACTGGCAAAGCGACCCTCGCCACCGGCGGCAATATCCCATGCCGAACCGAGACCAGCGACGGCGAGTCCATCTGACGGGCGGCTCCAGAAGAAACGGTTATGGGTCGCACCAGCGGCGCGGGCGAAGAGAGCGAGCGGGTCGTCGGGGGCCACGGGGGCAGTGACACTCACCAGAATGGGGCGAGCAAGCTGACGGGCGCGCTCGCGGGCGACCTCAGCAAGCTCCTCCATACGCGCCACTTGGCGCAGGGCAGCGGTAGCGACACGGACGTGGATCATGGCCATTGGCGGGTACCTGGTACACTCGGGTAGGTTCCTCCATTATAGCAGCGACAGCACGATGTAGGGAAGCGGATTTTTTGTCATCCCAAGGCATGAGCAAAGTCCTGACACCGTATTCGAAAAGTATGAGATTTAGGCACCAATGCGACCCTGGATGACCAACTGGAGACGCTTAATCTCGGCGGGGTTGTTACGGGACAGGTAATCAATCATGTACTCGATGGTCGTGTCGCTGTAGTCGTCCAGTAGCCCGTCGAGAACCTGGTGCACCACCATCGTTACGAAGTCCTCTTCCAAGATGGCCGGGGTGTAGACGTAAGCGAGACCCTCGCGATGACGGGCGAGGACACCCTTCTCCGCCAAGCGGCTCATGGTCGTCATCACGGTGGTATAGGCAATCTCGCGCTGCGACGAGAGTTTGCGATGAACCTTCTTGACGGTACTGCGTTCCTCTTGCCAGAGTGTCTGCGTAATTTCAGTCTCTAGGGGGCCAAGCACCTTGACAAGACCATCCTTCGCCGGGCTAAAACGAAAACACATGTTGAGTGACATGACGGCACTCCTTTACGGGTGTGGACCACGACGTGTAGGCTTTCTGTGTTGAGGGTTCACGGTTGCCCGCCCATCACCACCGCCCCCGACGCCCCGGCCCCGGCAGCGGCACTGGCCAACGGGCGCATCACCCTCCCTGTGCACCGATCTCGCCGCCGCTGGTCGCTGCGCTGCCGTCCCCCGCGAGTTGGGCCAGCACCACGCCCTGATGGGGCAGATAGGCGGCACTAGATGCACTCCGCGTGATTGTCCGGCTGGGATGGGCATAGAGTTGGGCTGCGGGGATGCGCAGCCCAACTCCTCACATTAGCGCTGGATGAGCGGCAAGTAGGTGTAGGGTGGACTGGTGAGAGGGTTTGCAGCGACAGAGGCGGGGATATCCGCACGAGTCGTCGGGGCACCGGACGGTGCCACCCGCACAACGGCTCCCTCGCCGCTGGTGACGAGATGGAAAACACCAAACCCCGACGCTGTTGTGTTTGCCTGAGACAGAGCAGCGACCGGGGCCGTATGCACTACCGCAGTCACAACGTAAAATCCGGACAGAGCACTGCTCGGTGACTGTAGTACCAGACTGAAACTGCCGGAACTGGACACTGTCAGGTTCATCGCCACTACACCATTGATCCGCAGATCAACGCTGCTGCCAGCCGGATAGTTATAACCATTCACCAGGAAGGCACTCCCAGGTGCCCCAACTAGATAATTCAGGTAGAGGGTTGGCGTCAAGACGGAACCCGCCGCCGCCGTCGGTGTGGGTATCTGAGTGGCGGGTACGGCGGTGGCTGTCGTGGTTGTAGGCGTAGCCGTAACGCTCGTAGTCGTGGGCGTAGCCGTAACGCTCGTAGTCGTGGGCGTAGCCGTAACGCTCGTAGTCGTGGGCGTAGCCGTAACGCTCGTAGTCGTGGGCGT
>CAIXLU010000548.1 GCA_903920315.1 uncultured Oscillochloris sp. | reverse complement strand
TGATCAATCATCGCCGGGACGCGTCGTTTCGCTCTGCGTGACCGCGTTAGGGAAGCAGTACGGCCACATATCGCACCAGATAAGATTCAGATCAGCGCCGGATCTGACGTGGGCGGTTCCCGCGTCGGCGGAGGCCGACGCCCGGCGGAACGACCCGCAGGCGCGACTTCAGTCGCCCGGCTATTTCCCCGGCGGCGTAACTTTTTGGATAGCTGAGTCGGTGTAGAAACTAAAAAGGGGGATTCCGCACGCTGGTTGCAGGACGACGACACCACGGGCGGAACGCAAGAGGTACAATGGTATCAATACATGGTAAACATCAGCATCGGGGCATTATGCTGCCATTGACATACACGGATCGGATGTGCTAGAATGGCGACGGAGCGAAAAAACGGAGGGAACAACCCATGGGACGCTTTCGCATCGCCCAACTCGCACAAGAGCGCGGCCTATCTGTCTCAGAGCTGCATCGGCGGATCATTGAAAATGCCCCGCCGGATCGCCCTGAAATACGTGAAATCACCTACAGCACCGTGCTGCGTCTGTGGAACGGCAAAACGACCAGCCCGATATACGATACCCTCGAAGGCATTGCTATCGCGCTCGGTGTGGAAGTGCGAGATCTCTTCACGCCCAAGGAAAAGACGGAGACTGACGACGCGCATAAAAACATAGTGCCGCACTACGCAGATGCGTAGCACGGCACTATTTTCACAGCGACCCGAGCGCCCACAAGCAATCATCGCTGCGATACCACCACCCAAACGGCCCGAAGGTCGCCTAGGGAAGAGCAAGTGATGTCTATTCGGTAGCTGCAACCAACAGCGACCGAGCGACCTCCCACTCGCGACACTCTCTTAACGTTCCTATCGGCTCCCAACCACATCCGTGTCATTACTGACAACGGGCCATGAACGCATTGCAGTATCGAAGGGCAAGCCCGTACAGCATAGCACAACTCTGCCCATCTGAAAAGAAACCGCATTAATTTCTCTTAACTTCTTAGACACGATTCGCAGATACCTTACCGTTCATGCCAAACTTTGGCATCGTGATGCCTAAAACCTAAAACCTAAAACCTAAAACCTAAAATCCGAAACCTTACCAAGGAAAACACACCCATGTCCATCGTTCCCCCCATTCCCACCGACCCGGCACTCCTACGACAGCCTACCGGGGTGCGCTTTGCCGATATTCCCGTCCCGTTCCTCTTACTCTCAAAGTATCCCAGCGACCCCGATACCGTCATGACCTGGCTGGTACGGGCGATGGCCGAACGGGAGGACGCAGCCCTCGGCCTGCCCCCCCGCGAGGACGATTTCCTCTCCGCCACCGCCGGGATGGACCTTGATGATTTCGTGTTCTGCACGAAATCGCTCATTGACGACCACTGGCTCACCCGCGACCCCAATGGCACCATCCGCGTCCCCTGGGGCTACCTCTATGCCGCCAGCGTCGAGGCCGCATGGGCGCTTCAGCAACAGGTCGAGGCCCTCCGCGCCCGTCACGCCGCACACCAAGCAGCAGCCACGTCCACCCAGCAGCCGCTCGATCTTGAATGAGGCACCTATGCGATTCGCGCACACCACCCGACAAAAAGAGCCGCTAATGGCCGACTATTACTACAGTTGGAGTTGTGTTACTATGCGCCACGGTGGCGAGTGAACCGACGAGAGGCACCGACCATGCAGTCCGTACCAGACCACCTGCGTCCCCTCGATGAGCGGGATCTTGACGTGTGGCGGCTCTATTGGGGCGATGTGGCCAATCGCCTGCGCACCGCGTTTGCGCGCTCGGAATCGCGTGAGAGCGCGATGGCCTATCTGGGCGGCTTGCTCAGCCCGGTCGAGCGTAAGAATGGGTGGCAACTGGCCGAGATCATCGGCCATCCCAACCCCTATCGCGTGCAGGAGTTGCTGAGCCGGGCGAGCTGGGACCCGGATGACCTGCGCGACCGGCTGCGCCGCTATGTGCTGGACTACCTGGGCGACCCGGACGCGATTGGCGTGCTGGACGAGACGGGCTTTCTCAAGAAAGGCACCGAGTCGGTGGGGGTGGCGCGCCAGTATTCCGGCACCGCTGGGCGGGTCGAGAACTGTCAGGTGGGGGTCGTGCTGACCTATGCCAGCCCCCACGGCCAGACCGTGCTCGACCGGGAGCTCTATCTGCCGCACAGCTGGACGGATGATCCTGCGCGCTGTCGCCAGGCCGGCGTCCCGGCGGAGCGCACCTTTGCCACCAAACCCGAGCTGGCCCGCCAGACTCTTGAACGCGCCGTGGACGCAGGCGTGACCTTCGCCGCCATCGCGGGGGATAGCGTCTATGGCGATGATCGCGGGCTGCGCCAGTGGTTGGAGGATCGCCACCAGCCCTACGTGCTGGCCATCTCGCGCACCGAGCACCTCTGGCTGGGCCACGAGTCCTGGAGCTTGGCCGACCTGCACGAACGGGTGGCCACCATGCCGTGGGAGCGCCGCAGTTGTGGGGAGGGGAGCCAGGGTCCCCATGCGCATCAAGCTTAAAAAATGACAAATGGGAAACCTTCTGGGATGATACCGGAACAACACCGCCGATCATCAGGAGGCTCCCCATGACCACGATAGCACAGGTCAGCCAGGCCATACAAGCGACGTTGACGACGA
>CAIXLU010000547.1 GCA_903920315.1 uncultured Oscillochloris sp. | reverse complement strand
GCGATGTATCTGAGCGATGTCTGTACGCTGCCGATCAATCTGGCTGGCGTGCCTGGCCTGGTGGTGCCCTGCGGATTAAGCGAGGGGTTGCCTGTCGGCCTTCAGTTGATCGGGCAGCCCTTTGATGAGGCCACTCTGCTGCGCGCCGGAGACGCCTACCAACGTGTCACTGATTGGCACACCCGTCGGCCTCAGATCATGTGAGAAGTACGCTCCGCATTGAGAGCGAACCCAAATCAAACTGAGCGTTGAAGAAAGAGAGCGAGTCCTGGGGGTCGCGCAAGCCCAGAGTATAGAGCAGCGGCAGGTAATGGTCGTTCGTCGGCACCGCTAGGCGGGCGATCTGACCGAACTGCTGGTAGTCAATCAGGGCGTGATCGTCGTGGGCCTCCATCCGCTCTTTAATGATCGTATCGAACTCTACCGCCCAATCGTAGACACCGCCGTCCATCTGGAGCATGCGCAGGTTGTGTACCACGTTCCCGCTACACACGATCAGCACGCCTCGGCTACGCAGAAATGCGAGTTGGCGAGCCAGATCATAGTGGTACGCGGCGGGCTGGTGGAAGTCGAGACTGAGTTGAAAGATCGGGATGTTCGCATCGGGGAACATCGGTTTGAGCACACACCACGCCCCGTGGTCGAGCCCCCACTCGTAATCCTCGTGGACAGATACGGTCTTGACCTCGGCGATAGTCATGCGGGCGTAGTCCACCGCACCGGGCGCAGGGTACTGCTGGTTGTAGAGTTCCTGCGGGAAACCGCCAAAATCGTGGATGGTGCGCGGCGGATCGGCCATCGTCACAAAGCTACCTTGGGTGAGCCAGTGGGCCGAGATGCAGAGGATGGCCTTGGGATGAGGCAAATTCTTCCCCAGATCCTCCCACGCCCGCCGAAAGATATTATCGGTGATTGCGAGCATCGGGTTGCCGTGGCCGACAAACAGCAGCGGCATCCGCTCGGTGCGCTCATATCCGTTAGTAATCTGCCCAAAGGCGTTCAGTCCGAGGCTGGCAGAGGTCGAGTCCATATCACGTTCTCCCAGGTGTGTCGCAAACATAAGGTGCCAGTGTAGCACACCCGCGAGCTTGGGGTTCACCAATGGGCCACAGAAGATATGGTATACTACCCGCCAATGTGTGTCATTTTGGCGAGCCAATCGCCCGCCGATAAAGGAGCTACTGTGGAGCGGAATAGTCGACCTCGGTTTGGCGGCGGCGGCGGCGGCGGTGGTGGCTTCGGTGGTGGTGGCGGCTTTGGTGGTGGTGGTGGCTTTGGTGGTGGTGGTGGCGGCGGCTTCGGTGGTCCTGGTGGCCCTGGTGGCCCTGGCGGGGCCGGCGGTCGTCCACGTGGGCGCCGTCGCGAGTGTGAGTTTACAAAGCTCGGGATTATTCCCGACTACAAGGATATTAAGCGGCTCCAGAAGTATGTGACCGCTCAAGGCAAGATCCTGCCGCGCCGTCGTACCGGTGTCACGGCGAAGATGCAGCGGCGGCTCTCGATTGCTATCAAGCGGGCGCGCCACCTCGCGCTGCTGCCTGCCGCCCCCTCGCACACCCGCTCGTAATGCCGTAGGCCGTAGGAAGGAGGTTGGCCCCTCGTCAGAGGTGCCGCCTCCTTTTTCTGCGACCTGCTGCCCTCATCACAATGCCCAACCGCCCCCTTAGCGCCGATACTATCCACGTCAGTCCCGACGTGTGGAAGCAGGGTGTGCGCGCATTGTGGCGCACGACCGGGAGCCGCGTCACAAAGCCACGGGTGCGCGTCCTCGACGCGATTATGCGCTACCAGACACCCTTCAGCGCCGAGCAACTCTGCGCCGATCTTGGGCAGAGCATTAGCCCACCTGGACGTGCCACCGTCTACCGCACCATCGAGCAACTAAGCGAATCGGGCTGGCTGGCCCGCATTCACACACAGACGGGGGAGGCAGGCTATGTACCCAGCCTCCCCGGACACCTCCACCACCTCATCTGCACCACCTGCGGCGTCGTTATCGCCTTCGAGGGCTGCGTCCTCGACGATCTTCTCGTGCGTCTCAGCAGCCAGACGGACTTCGCCATCGAGGGGCATCTGCTCCAGATCTACGGTCGCTGTGCAACGTGCAAGTGATGGCGTAGCGTGGCCACGACGTCGGCGTCGCCCTTGTGGGTGCTATGGTACAATTCAGCCATAAGCTACCCTTCACCGCATGTGCTAACCTGGGAGGTTTTTATGAAGCAGGTCGTTGGCGCAATCACATTCCTCTTCGGGCTGATGGTCGGACTGATCGGCGGCGCGGCCCTTCTTGCTTATGCGTACCAGATGGCTGGACTCTACCCGCCCGACGACGCCACGATCAAGTTTATCGCTCGTGAGCGCGGCTGGCTGCGCGATGATGTGTAAGTGAGGTTTTGGGGAGGGTGCGCCCTCCCCAATGCTCTTATTTTAGAAGCTGCACAAGGAGGTGCCTGGATGGACAAGCCCTGGTTCTCATTTTATGAGAAGGGTGTGCCCCAGACGATAAGCTATCAGAACCAGAACCTCAACGATCTGCTGATCCAGGCTGCGCACACCGTCCCCTCGAACACCGCGACTAACTTTGTCCTCCGCTACATGCTCGGCGGTCGCCTGACGATTGGCGGCAAGATGACCTACCGCACGCTGAATGAGCAGGTTGACCGTCTGGCCACCGCGCTCTACCAGCTTGGTGTACGCAAGGGCGACCGCGTTGCGGTGATGCTGCCCAACTCACCGCACTATATCATCAGCTTCTTTGCCGCCATGCGTATTGGCGCAATCGTCGTCAACACCAACCCGACCTACACCAGCCGTGAACTCCAGCATCAGCTTGAGGATAGCGGTGCCGAGACGATCATCCTCCTAAACCTCTTCTGGCCACGCCTACGCGAGATCCGCCGTGAGACAAAGATCCGGCGCACTATCGTTGCGCATATCTTTGATACCCTGCCCTTCCCCATGAACCTGCTGGTGAAGAGTTCGCAGAAGAAGTCCCCCGACTGGGTTGAGATGCACCCTGAGCAAGATATCTTCCTCTTCGGGCATCTGCTAGAAAAGTACGGGCCAACTCCGCCGCGTGTGATGATGTCCACCGATGAGGTGGCCCTGTTCCAGTATACCGGCGGCACCACCGGCTTGCCGAAGGCGGCCATGCTCACCCACCGCAACCTGATGGTGAACACCCAGCAGATTGACGCCTGGCTGGTGACGGGCAAGCGTGGACAGGAAAAGATGATGGCCGCCATCCCCTTTTTTCACGTCTACGGCATGACGGTGGCCATGCTCTACAGCATCTTTATGGGTGCCGAGATTATTGTCGTGCCCAACCCGCGCCCTATTGATAATGTGATGAACATTATGCAAAAGGAGCGGGCGACGATCTTCCCCGGCGTGCCGGCGATGTATATCGGCATCATTAATCACCCCAAGGTCGCAGAGTACGACCTGCGCAGCATCAAAGCGTGCGTCTCGGGCTCGGCCCCCCTGCCGATGGAGGTACAGGAGCGCTTCGGCCAACTCACCGGCGGGCGGCTGGTCGAGGGCTTCGGCATGACTGAGTGCAGCCCGATAGCCCTGGTGAACCCGGTCTACGGCACACGTAAGGCGGGTAGTATCGGCATCCCGGTACCCGATACCGATGCGAAGATTATTGACCTAGAGACGGGTGTGGAGATGCCAATTGGCGGCGGCGGGCAGGGTGAGCTGTGCGTGCGTGGGCCACAAGTAATGAAGGGCTACTGGAACCAGCCTGAGGAGACAGACTTAACCGTAGACGCCGATGGCTGGCTGCATACCGGCGACATCTGTACGTCCGACTCGGATGGCTACTTCTTCATCGTGGATCGCAAGAAGGACATGATCATCGCCAGCGGCTTTAAGGTGCTTCCCCGCGATGTCGAGGAGGTGCTATTCATGCACCCCAAGGTGATGGAGGCGGTGGTGGTGGGCGTGCCGAACCTGGCCCGTGGCGACGATACGGTGAAGGCGTTTGTGGTCTCCAAGGCGGGAGAGAACCCCAGCGCCGAGGAGATCCGCGAATTCTGCAAGCTACATCTGGCCCCCTACAAGGTTCCCCGCGAGATCGAGTTTCGCACCGAACTGCCCAAGACAATGGTGGGCAAGGTGCTGCGCCGTGTGCTGCTGGACGAGGAAAAGGCCAAGCAGAAGTAGAGACGCCCCGCCGGGGCGTCTCTACCCTGAGATTATCCCCGCACGACCTGTACGTGGGTGTCTCCGGCTAGCATGCTCAGCACCGTGGTGACGACCGAGAT
>CAIXLU010000546.1 GCA_903920315.1 uncultured Oscillochloris sp. | reverse complement strand
GCCACAATGAACACCAATTGGCACATTTTCCACCGGCGGAGACGCCCCAGTCGCTCTTCTCAGGTTTGACCCATTGCTCCGTTTATCGCATTGTAATGCGGTAAAAAAAGATGTGGGTAAAGATATGCCCACGCGGGGGGAGGGGAGCTGGATCTCTTTCTGGTGCGAAATACCCCCTCTCCCCTTGTGGGAGAGGGGGCAGGGGGAGAGGGGGTTCACTGACTTTGCATCAGCCCTGTCGGTACCCTTGTTTCGGTTGTACTTCCTTAACAATAGTGCTATGCTGGTTGCGGATCAATAATTATCCAAAATGGAACGCCGTCTGATCCGGGGAGCCTTTTCCTTCGCTGGCATGGGAAGCGTTGCGCGACATGGGATGGGCGTTGTCTTTCCGTACATCATCGCTGTTTTGCGGACGTTGCCCAACACAAGGACGATCATGAGGAGGTGGCTCGTGATTGTCCAATGGTTTCTGCGTTGCCCACCAGGTATAGTCGAGCGTATCGGAGGACATGTTGAAGGTATTACACATTATCGCCACACCCCGCGACCTCCACTCCAATACAATGCCGGTCACAGCGGCCTTTCTTGAAGGGTTGCGTGACCGCTACCCTGATCTGAGCGTTGACACGCTGAACTTGTTTGCCGAGGACTTGCCCGCCGTCGCCGGTGACAATATTGAGACCAAATACACCCTGTTGATCGGCAAGCCGATTGATAAGCGCCACAAGGAATCCTGGGAGCAGATCGAGCGCCTGATCGCACACTTCTTGTCGGCGGACATCTATGTGATCACGACCCCGATGTGGAACTTCAGCATCCCGTATGCCCTGAAGTATTACATTGACTCGATTATTCAGCCCGGATATGTGTACAGGTACAACGAGCAAGGGCAGCCGGTCGGGCTGGTGCATGGCAAAAAGATGGTCTGCATCACCAGCCGGGGCGGGGATTATTCAGACCAGGGGCCGTTCCACGCCTACGACTTTCAAGAGCCGTATCTGCGGGCGATCTTCGGCTTTATTGGAATCAGCGACATGCATTTCATCAACGCCCAACCAATGGATGTGACGCAGTTGCTCCGCGAGACCGCAATTGCCTCAGCGCTGAACGCCGTCCACGATCTGGTGTCCACTGTTGCGTGGGATAGTAATCCCACGATCATCGATTTGAACCTTCCGGCAGCGCTGAAGCCCAAGCCGCTTCCGCTGTGATGTACCATTCGCACTCATTATGTAAGGAGCAAGCTCATGGCAACGACACTGTTCGTGAAGCACACGGTCTCAGACTATGAGAACTGGAAGCGCCTGTACGACGGCCTTCGGCCGGTACGCAAGGAGTTCGGCGTGAGCCAGGCGAGTGTCCACCGCGACAGCCACGAGTCCAACACGATTGTGATTACACACCGCTTCAACGACGCGCCAACAGCCATGGCCTTCGCCAACTCCGATGCGCTCAAGTCGGCGATGGGCAATGCCGGATTGCTCGGTCCGCCCGAGATGTGGTTCGCCGATGATGTGGAGCAGACCACGTTCTAGCTCGATTGTCGTGGTATGCCATCACGTGCGGGCAACCTGCGCAAAAAGGCCCCCATGTCCGCAGAAGATGAAGTCCGCGACGTGTTCAGCAAGGTGCAACCCCAGTAGGGTGTAATGAAGCCAGGTGCGCTGACACCGAGATCCTCCCGTCGGCTGAGGATGGCGTGACTCCCTGCCGGTATAGATCATCTCCGCAAGCGTGGCGGTGTCACTGTAGATCCGCTTCTTGACGCCGCCCGTGATAACCTTGAACCAGTTACTCGCGTTTCCCGCCATCGTTTTTCCTCTGTTCCCGCAGCGCCGCCAGCCTCCGCTGTAACTCCGCTGCCTCGGCAGGCGTTAGCTCATCCTCGTCTATCTCCTCGACCTTCCACCGGTGTCACGGGCGTCTGCGGCTTCACGGGCTTCGTGGGCTTCTTACTCGGCATCAGTATTCTCTTGTTCTGTAGAACACACTACGACAACACACCGCGTTGTAAAAGAGACCTCCCCCCCTGGCACGTTACCAGAGGGGTGTGATGTATCACCGTAGAGGTCTTCGTGTTGCGGTGACATTGTACAAATGCCTGACCCACAGCCCCTGGGACGAGGCGTGGTGCTGCTCTCGCCAGGCACCAAAGGCCGCTGGCGTCGCGAGGAAGGCCGTCGCATCCATCCTACCCTCCCGCGCCGTACTTCGCCGCTAGCCGGCGCACCGTAGTGACGTTGCGGATCGTCGCCGGCATCCCCAGGGTCTTCTCCAACCGGGCACCGGAGAAGGTCGAGTCGCTGACCTTCGTGCGACAGCGCCAGTAGACCTCGCGTCCGTGGATGTGGAAGTCGTCAATGGTGGTCTGTAGATCCATCAGGCGCTGCTGCGCCGCATCGTCTGGCGACACGGGCAAAAACGCGACCGACAGCGCATAGCTTGCGCCGTCAGGCTCAGCATGGGGAAAGGGCTGGTAGGTGGCAATCGTGGTCAGCTCAGTCGGCGAGCGGAGAAAGGTTCCCACCGCGTAGCCGAGGGTCTGGTGCAGGTGCTGCGCGATCTGCGCCTCCAGCGCGAGCGGGTGTGCGGCGGGGGACTCAAAGATAACATTGCCGCTGGCGATAAAGGTTTCGACGCCGACAAATCCCAGGGCCACGAAGTGGGTGCGCAGGGACTCCATGGTGACGGTGTGCCCGCCAACATTGATGGCGCGCAGCAGGGCGATCCATCGGTGCATCATGGTGCCTCCATCTGATACACCTCGCATAGCCAGCCGACAATCCCCGCGTCTACGTCATTCGGACGCGCAAGCCTGACCTTGTTGTGGTCGCAGTGCGTCGAGACCTGCTCGATCCGAACGATCCAGGGCTGGGGATGGGATAGGTGGTGCGCAGGTTCAGGATAAGCCAGTGTACACGACAGGCCGCAGATGCGCCAGCAGATCATTCGCTCCGAGGGTGCCTGGATCGTTTGGCGGAAGCAAGCGGCAGGGGGCTGAATAAAATCGTATCACAACGCGCAGCACGGCTGGCGCAGAAGATGAGCCCGCCGTATCGGCGCGGGCGTGTCGTTCTGGGGTATACCCCTGACTGACGCCCGGAAAACGGGAAAACCGCGTCGGAATAGGGTCGTTTTTGGGCTTTCTTGACACCGCCCGCCGAAGGTCCTAGAATCTAATTCGACACTAGTGACCGACAGGAGACCCCCATGGGCGGCCAACGCATCGGATACATCCGCATCAGCAGTTTCGACCAGAATCCTGGTCGCCAACTCGACCAGATTCAGACCGATCGGACATTTACCGATAAAGCATCGGGCAAGAACACCACGCGCCCCGAACTGGAGCGGGCGTTGGCCTTCGTGCGCGAGGGCGACACGCTCGTTGTCCATAGCATGGATCGCCTCGCCCGCAACCTCGATGACCTGCGCCGCCTGGTGCAGGAACTCACCGCACGCGGCGTGATCATCTCGTTCGTGAAGGAAGGTTTGTCTTTTACCGGCGAGGACTCGCCGATGTCCACCCTGCTCCTCTCCGTGATGGGCGCGTTCGCCGAGTTCGAGCGAGCGCTCATCAAAGACCGCCAGCGCGAG
>CAIXLU010000545.1 GCA_903920315.1 uncultured Oscillochloris sp. | reverse complement strand
CTGCCTGAGGCCGCGCAGGCGGCCTTCGTCACCCGTAGCCCGCCCGTTTACGGGCCGGGCGGCTGGGATGACCGCGTAACTTCTACGATAGTGTGCATTATCCTTTGTGCATTGGCACTCTACATGCCCCTCGCGGTGATCGCGCCTGCCTATACCTGGGCCACCCTGCCAGCGGCCCATGCCCAGGCGAACCTTGGCACGCCGCTCTACCTGCGCTACGCCGAAGGTTGGGAACAGGGTGTCGTACTACGCGGCTGGCGTCTGGATGGACTTGCATCTCCCGGCACGGATCTGCCGATCACCCTGATGTGGAACAGCCTCGAACCCATCCCGCGTAGCTGGACTATATTTATCGAGGTGGACGACGCTGATGGTCAAGTCGTGGCCCGTAACGAGAGCCGACCCCACAACGCCACGCTGCCCTTCATATTCTGGACGCCCGGTGATTGGGTGGCCGACCAGCACCGCATCGCACTGCCAGCAAGCCTGCCGCCCGGCCCCTACCGCCTCATCATCGGCCTCTACCGGCCTGAGAAAGATGGCATCCGCCTGCCGGTTTGGGCCGAGGACGGCAGTTCCATCGGTGATCAGGCCGATCTGGGCGTGGTGATCGTTACGCTGCGGCGGTCTTCGACAGAAAGTTCAGCACCAGCACCCCAGCGATAATCAGCGCGATACCAATGATCCGAGCCAGATCGAGCGACTCCTTCCAGAGCAGCACACCCACGGCCACCGTGGCAGCAGTCCCCAGTCCCGACCAGATTGCGTAGGCGACGCCGAGGGGGATCTGCTTGAGGCTGAGCGACATCAGGTAGAAAGAGAGTCCGTAGCCTAGCACAACCATCAGGCTTGGCAGGGGTCGGCTGAAGCTATCCGAGAGCTTGAGCGAGGTGGTTCCAACTACCTCGCTGACGATGGCTGCGAGCAGGACGAGGAAGGCGTTCATGTTCATAAAAGAATCTCCCATTATATTTAGTTTAGATTAACCTCAAGCAGACATATTATCAACTATCAGCGAGTGCAATGAGTTGGGCGCAGACGTGTGCGCGAAGATCCGCATTGGGCGGTGCAAAGCCCATCAGGTCGGCAAACCAGAGTCCGTCGGCGGCGAGGCGCACCCTCTAATTCTATCGATCTACGGCATAGCTGTGCTATAATACTGGCTTATAGTCTACGGAAATCGTGTAAAATAAAGAATGTGCGTGCTGAATTTTCGCACCCAAAGGTGAGCTATCCGATGAGCGATGCAAAGACCTTCGCCGAGCGCTACGACCCCGCCGCTATCGAGAGGAAGTGGCAGGATCGCTGGGCTGCCGATGAATTGTATAAGACCGCCCCCACCGACGAGCGCCCTAAGTACTATATTCTGGACTTCTTTCCCTACCCCAGTGGCGAGGGTCTGAGTGTGGGCCACTGTCGTAATTACGTCCCCACCGATTTGGTCGCCCGCTACTACCGCATGAAGGGCTACAACGTCATGCACCCGATGGGCTGGGACGCCTTTGGCCTGCCCGCCGAGAACGCGGCAATCAAGCTGAAGACTAACCCGTCTGTCCTTATTCAGCGCTTCGCCGAGAATTACAAGCGCCAGATGAACCTGATCGGGGCCAGCTACGACTGGAGCCGCGAGATTAACTCCTCGACGCCGGAGTATTACCACTGGACGCAGTGGATCTTCCTGCGCCTCTATGGCTCCTGGTATGACTCCCGTGCTGATAAGGCTCGTCCGATCACCGAACTGGAAGCCGAACTGACGGAACACGGCACCAGCAACCTGGGTCTGGCCCTGTCTGACCAGCAGGTGATCGCCGCTGAGTGGAATGCCTTTTCGCCACGGGAACGCCAGGACGTTCTCAAACGCTTCCGCCTCGCCTACCGGGGCGAGGCCACCGTGAACTGGGATCCGGTTGACAAGACGGTGCTGGCCAATGAGGAGGTTCTGCCCGACGGCACCGCCTGGCGCTCGGGTGCTCTGGTCGAGCGCAAGACGCTGAAGCAGTGGTTCTTCCGCATCTCGGCCTACTCCGACCGCCTGGACCGCGACTTGGACACGGTAGACTGGCCGGGCCGAATCGTCACCATGCAGCGCAACTGGATCGGTCGCTCGCAGGGTGCAGAGGTGATCTTTCAGATTGCAGATGTGAGATCGGCGATTGCAGCCGAGGATTCTGAACAGGATCAATCGGCAATCAACAATCTGCAATCTGAAATTATTGTCTACACCACCCGCCCCGATACGCTGTGGGGCGCGACCTTTATGGTGCTGTCGCCTGAACACCCCCTGATGCCGAGCGTCACCAGCGAGGATCAGCGCGCTGCCGTGGAGGCATACGCGGCCAAGGCCAAGGTTAAGGGCGCGGTTGTAGTGGCGGTGGAAGATAAAGAGAAGACCGGCGTTTTTACCGGCGGCTACGCGCTGAACCCGGTGAACGGTACGCGCATTCCGATCTGGGTGGCTGACTATGTGCTGATGGGCTATGGCACGGGCGCGATTATGGCCGTACCTGCCCACGACGAGCGCGACTTCGCCTTCGCCTTGAAGTTTGGCTTGCCGATTATTCCGGTGATTGCCCGCAGCGATGATGTGGCCCGCTCGCTGCTGCACCCTCATACGTATGACGACGCCCTGCCCGCAGCCCTGCACGCGGCTGGTTATGCCTTCAGCGACGATGGCAACGGCACCCTAACTGTCACCCTGACCGGCGCCCAGGCCCACGCCTACGCCGAACTGGTGCGCCCGCACCTCGTCGAGGGCTGGACAGAGGTGGTTGGCTCCGGATGGCTGGTGATCTTCCCCGATGCGGTTATTCCCTTCGACTCGGTAGCCGCCGATGAGCAGATTAGCGACCGTATCCGCACCACCCTCCAGATTGATGCCCTGCCCAGCTTTATGGCCTACCTGGCCACGGTGCCTGCCTACCAGGATTTGATCTACCACAGCGAGTACAGCTCACCGATCAACTCTGGGCCGATTAACGGTCTGCCCGG
>CAIXLU010000544.1 GCA_903920315.1 uncultured Oscillochloris sp. | reverse complement strand
AGCGGCCTTCGTCGAATCTAGCCGGGGGCTTCAGCCCCCCGGCGGGCGGTGCCGGACAGCGTGCCTTTTACGCTACTGCCTAAAAATAATGACGCGGCGCGAAATCGCGCCGCGTCATTATTATACCCCTCAGTGCCTCAGTGCCTCAGATGTGCATGCGCGGGGCGCACAATACCCGATAAAAATGGCCGCTGATGTCCGACTATCGGTTATCGGCTATCGGTTATCGGCTATTTTCGCCTCAGTGCTGTGTGTTTAGCGCCACCGGGTTTGTGGCCTCGAACGCGGTAATATCGGCGTCCTGCTGCATGATGAAGCCGAGCTGATCGACGCCATTGATCAAACAGTGCTTGCTGAAGCCATCGAGCGGGAAGCCCACCTGCTGGCCTCCCGGCAGCGTCACCGTTTGGCTGGCCAGATCAATCGTCACCTGAGTCTGTGGCTCCTCCTCGCAGAGGCTCACGAGTTGGTAGTAGCTCTCCGCATCCACAATAACCGGCAGCAGGCCGATCTTGAGCGCGTTGCTCTTGAAGATGTCGGCGAAGGATGGTGAGATGACGGCCCGAAAACCGTACGCCTGGAGCGCCCAGGGCGCATGCTCGCGCGAACTGCCAGAGCCAAAATTGCGCCCGGCTACTAGCACGGTTGCCCCTGATGACTCTGTCCGGTTCAACACAAAATCCGGGTTGGGCGTGCCGTCGGCGTTGTAGCGCCAGGTTGAGAATAGTCCCTCGCCCAGGCCGTCTTTCGTCGTCGTTGACAGGTACTTCGCCGGGATGATTTGGTCGGTATCGACATTCTCCAGCGGCAGGGCGACGACCTTGCCGGTGATCGTTTTAATCGAGTCCATAGATATTCCTCGTTGGGGTGGGCGGGGCGCGTCGCGCCGCGCCCCTACGGGGCATCATATCAATGTGCGCGGGTCGGTAACCACCCCCGTCACGGCAGCGGCGATAGCGGTCAGTGGGCTGGCCAGCAGGCTGCGTGAGCCTGGCCCTTGCCGCCCGACAAAATTTCTATTGCTCGTGGAGACCGCGTACTTCCCAGGTGGCACCACGTCAGAGTTCATGGCCAAACATGCCGAGCAACCCGCCTCGCGCCATTCGGCCCCGGCTGCCTTGAAGATCACGTCCAGACCTTCGGACTCGGCCTGCTGGCGCACCTGCTGGCTGCCCGGTACCACCATCACTCGCACGCCCTCGGCCACCGTGCGGCCCTTGAGCAACCCCGCTGCCTGGCGCAGATCGCTGATGCGGCCATTGGTGCAGCTACCGATAAAGACCACATCAATGGCGTGACCCAGCAGCGGCTTGCCCGGTTCCAGGTTCATATAGGCCAGGGCCTTCTCCAAGGCCACACGTGCGCTGGCGTCGCCCATCTCGTCCAGGGTCGGTATCGTCCCGGTGATCGGGATGCCCATACCGGGGTTGGTGCCGTAAGTGATCATTGGCACCAACTCGTCGGCGGCCAGGCGCATCTCGTGATCGAAGGTCGCGCCCTCGTCGCTGGGTAGGCTGCGCCAGCGGGCCAGGGCCGACTCGAAGGCTGCGCCCTGCGGGGCGAAGGGTCGCCCCGCCACATACTCAAAGGTCGTCTCGTCGGGGGCGATCATACCCGCTCGTGCGCCGCCCTCGATGCTCATGTTGCAAATCGTCATGCGCTCCTCCATCGAGAGCGCCCGGATGGCCTCGCCCATGAACTCGAAGACGTAGCCGGTGCCGCCACCCACGCCGTACTTGGCGATCAGCGCCAGAATAATGTCCTTGGCGGTGACACCCGGCCCGAGCCGACCATCCACCCGCACCGCGCAAGTCTGTGCCTTGCGCTGGAGCAGGCACTGGCTGGCCAGGACGTGGCCGACTTCGCTGGTGCCAATACCGAAGGCCAGGGCACCAAACGCCCCGTGGGTCGAGGTGTGGCTATCGCCGCAGACAATCGTCATTCCCGGCTGGGTTAGACCCTGCTCCGGCCCGATCACGTGTACAATACCTTGCTTATCGCTGCCCAACTCGAAGAGCGGGATGCCGAACTCGGCACAGTTGGTGCGCAACTGGTTGAGCTGGGCGATGGCCTGCGGATCCGTCACAGGGATGATCCCCTGGGCGTTGCGCGGCGTCGTCGGCGTACTGTGATCCATCGTGGCCATCGTGCGATCAGGGCGACGCACCTTCAGGCCGCGCTCGCGGATCTCGGTGAACGCCTGCGGCGACGTAACCTCGTGAATGAGGTGCAGATCAATGTACAGCACCGCCGGAGTATCCGGCGTCTCCGGGCACACCTGATGGGCGTCCCATACTTTCTCAAAGAGAGTCTTGGGGGTGGTCATATTATCCTCTCACGGAATCCGGTAGCCGGGGTTCGGCGACCGGGTAAATACTGGCACTACCGCTCTCACTCTTCGCGTTAACCGAGTGTTTGGTCTAACGCAAAGGCGCAAAGGAGCAAAGACGCAAAGAAATTTGGCAATACCGCAAAAGTCATCCTGTCATGTCATGCTGAGCGAAGCGAAGCATCTATGCCGGCCTCCTGTCAGACCCTTCGCTTCGCTCAGGGTGACATGAGCGTTGTTGTGCTGGTGACAGGGCGAGTTTGCGGTATTGCGAAATTTGCTTCATCCTTCATCCTTCATCCTTCATCCTTCATCCTTCATCCTTCATCCTTCCCGCGCCCGCAGCAGCGGCAGTTCCAGGCTATCCCAGAGAGCCTGGTAGCTGGCCTCGATGATGTTGGGCGAGGCACCGATGGTGCTCCAGCGCTCGTCGCCGCGTGCGCTTTCGATCAGGACGCGGGGAGTGGCCCCGGTGCCACGGTGCTCGTCAATAATCCGCACCTTGTAGTCAACCAGGCGCACTTCGGCCAGTTCAGGGTAGTACGGCAGCAGCGCCTTACGGATGGCCTGGTCGAGCGCGTTCACCGGCCCGTCACCATCGGCGGCGGTGTGCATCTGCTCGTTGCCAACCCGCACCTTCACCGTGGCCAGCGAGGTAATCTCGTTATTCCCACGCTTCTCCACCGTCACGGTGAAATCGAGCAACTCGAAGGGCGGCGTGTAGCCCTCAGCGCTGCGGCGCACCAGCATCTCAAAGCTGCCCTCAGCCGCCTCAAACTGAAAGCCCTTGCTCTCGCGTTCCTTAATCTGCTGAAGGACGACGCGCTCGTTGCCCTGCACATCGAGGCCCAGTTCATCGGCGCGCATGCGTATGTTGCCCCGGCCCGAGAGCTCGCTTACCACCACGCGCTTCTGGTTCCCCACCAGGGTTGGGTCAATATGCTGGTAGCTGTGTTCCACCTTGGCGATAGCCGCCACGTGAATTCCGCCCTTGTGGGCGAAGGCGCTGCGGCCCACGTAGGGCGCGTGGGGATCGGGGTTGAGATTAGCGATGGCGGCCACATAGGCCGACAGCTCGCTCAGCCGGGCCAGATGCTCGGCGCTCACGCAGGTGTAGCCTAGTTTT
>CAIXLU010000543.1 GCA_903920315.1 uncultured Oscillochloris sp. | reverse complement strand
GGGCGTATCGCCCGCCGGGACGCTTCGCCGCGCTCGGCGTGACAGATTCCCGCGATGGGATAATCAAGAAGGTTCGCTTCCCTATGTCACTCTTGCACAAAACGACTTGTTACTATTAAACAGTAAAATAGTTGACGTTATATCCTTTTGAACCGATATGTTACTATTGCACAAGACGATTTATCGGTATTAAACATCTAATCGTGATGATTTTCTCGTACCCCTTGATTTTTTATTGCACCAAAACACAATAATTGGTAGATCTTAACCGAAAAACAGCATAAACCCTTGCGTAAGTCGCAGATATCTGCTATACTCCACACATACCCAAGAAGGAACACGCAGATAACCACACCGCCAACGCTGGCAGAGATATAGAGACGTTTCTTTGACCCGTTAGCCCTCCCCGTGTCTACGTAGATGTGACACCGGCATCCCTCATCAGCGCCGCTCCCCCCTGCATTGACGCAGTTCACAGCCCAGTTCTGAAACTCAGACAAAAGCAATCACGCGAGACCGCGCAGACTGCCTTTGTCGCCACGAGCCGAGGGTTTTTACCCCACGGCGAGTTGCCCGGCTCACCACCGGCGCAGCCGGGCGATGCTGTGCGTTACACCATACGCCTGTAATCCAGATGTTGAAACCATACTGAGGAGCAAGATCATGCGGCAAGTAGCATTCTACGGCAAGGGCGGGATCGGCAAGTCTACCACTCAGCAGAACACTGCGGCCGCGTTGGCTTCGATGGGTAACAAAATTATGGTAGTTGGCTGCGACCCCAAGGCCGATTGTACTCGGCTGCTCCTGGGTGGCACCCGCCAGCCTTCGGTACTCGATACCCTACGCGACATTGGCCCGTCCAGCGTCCAGCTCGATACGGTGCTGGTCAAGGGCTACGGTGGTGTGAAGTGTGTCGAGTCGGGTGGCCCCGAGCCCGGTGTCGGTTGCGGCGGTCGTGGTGTGATCACCGCTATTCAGACCCTGGAGACGCTGGGTGCCTACAAAGAGGATCTCGACTACGTCTTCTACGACGTACTGGGCGACGTGGTTTGCGGTGGTTTCGCAATGCCTATCCGCGAGGGTTACGCCCGCGAGATCTACATCGTGTGTTCGGGTGAATATATGGCGCTTTTCGCCGCTAACAATATCGCCAAGGGCATCAGGAAGTTCGGCGAGCGCGGCTACGCCCGACTCGGCGGCCTGATCTGCAACTCGCGTATGGTCGAGAACGAGCGCGAGATGGTCTCGGAGTTTGCCAAGCGCATCAACACCAAGATGATCCACTTTGTCCCACGTAGCAAGGATGTCCAGCGCGCGGAGATCAACCGCAAGACGGTGATTGACTACGACCCCACGCTGCCCCAGGCCGACGAGTACCGCAAGCTGGCGAACGAGATCAATGTGAACGAGGACTTCACCATTCCCACGCCGATTGGACAGGACGAGCTTGAGGATCTGATGCGCGACTACGGGATCGTGGACTAATTGCGGATTTTAGATTGCGGATTTTGGATTTTGGATTGCAGAGTGTCCCGCATCTGCAATCTAAAATCCAAAATCCAAAATCCAAAATCTAAAATCTGCAATGCGAAGGGGTGATGTCATGGAAGCTCCAGCCTCCCAAGAGTGTAAAGGCACCTGTACGCCCAAGGTTGATATCAGCACGCACCCGTGCTACAGCTCCTCGGCTCACTTTCGCTTTGGGCGCATCCACGTCCCGGTCGCACCACGCTGCAATATCCAGTGCAACTACTGCATTCGTAAGTTCGCCTGCCCCAACGAGAACCGGCCCGGGGTGACGATGCGCGTGGTCTCGCCCGATCAGGCTCTCAGTACGATCCGTCAGGCGGTAGACCACGACCCGCGCCTGCGCGTGCTGGGTGTTGCTGGCCCAGGCGATGCTCTGGCCAACGATGCGACCCTCGCCACCTTTAATCTGGTTAAGGACGAGTTTCCTCAACTCACGCGCTGTATTTCGACCAACGGATTGCTGCTGCCCGACCGCATTGACGAGATCGAGCGTGCCGGTATCACCACCCTGACGATTACGATGAATGCGGTAGACCCAGAGATCGGTGAGCAGATCTACTCACACGTACGCTACAAGGGCAAGACCTACCGTGGGCGCGCTGCCGCCGAGCTGCTGCTCCACAACCAGCTCCAGGGTCTGCGTGAGGCCGACCTACGCGGCATGCTGGTGAAGATCAACTCGGTTCTCATCCCTGGCGTGAACGATAAGCATCTGGTTGAGGTGGCCCGCGTGGCCCGCGATCATGGTGCCTACATCATGAACATCATCCCGATGCTGCCCCTGGCCAAGTTCGCCCACCTGGAAGAGCCAAGTACGGAGATGGTCAACCAGGTGCGGAAGGAGTGCGGCGAGGTGATCAAGCAATTCCTCAACTGCCAGCGTTGTCGCGCCGATGCGATTGGTGTTCCCGGCGAGGATGGCTGTGGCACGCCTGCCACGCCCGAGAAGGTCTGCATCCCCAAGTTCTTGATGCAGCGTCAGGACGAGACGAGTCTCGCGGCCGATTAACCAAACTAGCACCAGGAGATCACAATGGAACTCAAGAGTAGTGCAACCCTCCCCGAACGAGCGCTGCATATTGCGCTGAAGGTTGAGGGTGGGAAGTGTCAACGCGGTGACGGTGCCGGCTGCGCGATTTCGAGCAATTCCGCGACGACCCCCGGTGATATGACGGAGCGCGGCTGTACCTACGCCGGCTGTCGTGGTGTGGTCGGTGGCCCGGTTAAGGATGCCATCCAGCTCACCCACGGCCCCATCGGCTGCGCCTTCTTCTCGTGGGGCTACCGCCCCCACCTTGCCGATACCGATTTCCACATGAAGTACACCTTCGTGTCGGATATGAACGAGACCAACATCGTCTTCGGCGGCGAGAAGAAGTTGCTCCAGTCGATCATCGAGGCCAGCCGCGAGTTCCCCGAGGCCAAGGCGGTCTTTGTCTACAACACCTGCTCCACGGCCCTGATCGGTGACGATGGCCGCGACGTGGCCAAGCAGGCCGAGGCGATTATTGGCAAGTCGGTGGTCTTCTTCGAGTGCGAGGGCTTCAAGGGCGTCAGTCAGTCGGCGGGCCACCATGTTGGCAACGAGACAATCTTCCGCCAGCTTGTTGGCTCGGTTGAGCCTGAGGGTGATTTCAGCCGCACGATTAACATCGTTGGCGACTACAACATCAAGAACGACATCCGTACGTTCGAGCATCTCTTCGAGGCGATTGGCCTCAGGATCGTCACTCGCTTTACCGGCAACGTTGGCGTGGACGACCTGAAGATTATGCACAAGGCGGCGCTCAACGTCGTTCACTGCCAGCGTTCGGCTACCTACATCGCCGACATGATGAAGGAGAAGTACGGCACCCCGTACATCAACGTGACCCTCTGGGGCATGAAGCATATGGCCCAGGCTCTGCGCGACACGGCGGCTGTCTTTGGCCTAGAGGCCGAGGCCGAGGTGGTGATCGAGCGCGAGCTGGCCAAGATCAAGCCCAAGATTGACTACTTCCGCCAGCGCCTGACCGGCAAGAAGGTCTTCATTTAGCAGGGTGGGGCGCGCACCTGGCACTGGATCGATCTGCTGCGCGAGCTGGGCATGGAGACGCAGACCGCC
>CAIXLU010000542.1 GCA_903920315.1 uncultured Oscillochloris sp. | reverse complement strand
GTACACGCCTCCTGAGCGCCCGTTAACTATTTCTGGGTCTAGGCATGTTTCAAACCAGCGCAACAGTTTGGTCACATGCACCGCGTCCTGTTGCGGCAAATCTGCAATCTGAAATATGCCCTAGCCGATGTACCCGCCGACGATGAACGCCGACATAAACTGGATCAGCAGCACAAAGGGGTTGCTGGCGATGATATACCGCTTAAAGTTTGTGTGTGTAGGTTCGCGGTAGAGTTGCACCTGACTCATGATCGGGATGAGCAGAGCCAGGGCCAGAACGACCGTCGCCCACATGTGCCCAGCCATCAGCGATAGCGCCAGGAGCAACAGCTCGCAGATGCCGATGATCGCGTAGGAGATGAGCAGGGTGCGGCGCGCTCCGAAGGCCACAGTCATTGATCGCAACCCCAGCTTACGGTCACCCTCAATGCTCTTGATATCGTTAAGGAAGAGCAGGCCAGCCGCAAGGGCGCTGTTGATCAGGGCCAGGATGAGGCTCGGCCAGCTCATCGGCGCGAAGATCAGGTGGCCAGTGATCCAGCTCAGAAAGACGTAGCCAAAGCCCACTGCCGGTGGCCCCATCCAGAAGTGCTGTTTGAGCTTGATCGGCGGGACGCTGTAGGCCGCAGAGAGAACGAGGCTGATCGCCGCTAACAAGGGAACCCACATGCTTTGACGCACCAGGATGAGTGATGCGATCATCGTCGCCAACGCGAGTGTGACCCAGTTGATACGCGCCGCTCTGAGGGTGACCCGCTGCGATGGAATAGGACGGGATGGGTCGTTGATCGCATCCAGATCGCGGTCGAAGTAATCGTTGATGCTCTGGCTGAAGCCCGTGCCAAACGGCCCGCACATCAGCGCCGCCAGCCCGACCAGTGTCAGGTCGCGCAGCGTGGTTCCATGAAAGCCCGGCGTGCCTTGCCCGGTGGCGATGGCACCACAGATCACCATCGTGATCGGGGTGATCCACGTCACGGGGTCGGCCAATTCGATGTGAGCTAACAGGCGTCGGGATCGCGACGCTTGTTCGGGAGGAAACGGTCGCGTGAGACGCTCCGCCATAATAAGTGTTCTCGAAGCCTAGCCCTGCCAGATGCGGGGCCGGATGCCGCCACTGTACCACTGTGTATATGTGGAAAACATTAAGAAATGGCTCTAGACCATGTGGTTTGTATAAAGATGCCGCATGGGTGAGATTCGGTACAGCAAAGCAGGTTTATACTGCCCAGGTGTAGGCGCAAACATCTTCCCACGCACCGTATTGCAGGCGTACTACCAACCATTCCCCTTGCATCATATTCGCGTATCCTGCTCCAGACAGCCGCTGTTTTGTACATACGTCGGCGAAGGGTATCATTACAATGAGTGTTCGGCTGCTCCTGGTTGACGACGACCCGCAGATTGGTCGCCTGCTGAAGAGTGTGCTGGATGCGGAAGGCTATACCATACAGATCGCCACCAATGGACAGATCGCCCTCGATCTGGTGGCCCGCTGGCGACCCGACGTGGTGCTGATCGAGTTGCGGATACCGGTGATAGACGGTTACGAGGTTTGCCGACGAATCCGCGATTGGTCGCAGGTGCCGATCATCGTGCTGACGGTGTGTACCGCTGAGAATGACAAGGTGGAGATCCTCGATCTGGGTGCCGACGACTATCTGACCAAGCCGTTTAGTGTCCGTGAGTTGCTGGCGCGTATCCGGGTGGCTCTCCGCCATGGGGCACGTTTTCATCGCGACGGTGGTTCGGTGGTGACCTTTGGCACGCTCCAGATTGACCGTGCGCGCCGCCTCGTTACTGTGGACGGACAGGAATTGCGATTGACGCCCACCGAGTACAATTTGCTCATCCTCCTGAGCGGACATGCCGGCAATGTGCTAACCCACCGCATGATCCTGCGCTCGATCTGGGGGCCGCACTCCGAGAACGACCTGAACACCTTGCGGGTCTTCGTCACGCAGTTGCGGCGAAAGATCGAGGTGGACTCGGCCAACCCAACGCTGATCATCACGGAACCTGGTATCGGCTACCGGTTCCGCCCCCCTGATTAAAGCGTTACTTTTGCTTTATTGTCAATGAACTTTACACACAATGGCTGGCAGGGAAGAGGTCAAGATGTCTCAGGAAACGCCCTTTATCGTTGATCTGACCAACTGCGATCGTGAGCCGATCCATATTCCTGGCTCCATCCAACCTCACGGCGTACTCCTCGCCCTCGCGGAATCTGACTTGATGATCATCCAGGTCAGTGCCAACACCTTTACATTTTTAGGCCGTCACCCCCGCGATCTGATTGGACAGTCGCTTCATACACTGCTTGATTTCGATCAGATCGCCGATCTTTGCGACTGCCTGTCGCACGAACACGTGGTGGACGAGAACCCGCTTTACGCGCTAACCCTAGCGTTCAGCGGAGTCGAATCGCTGTTTGATGTGATCGCCCACCGCATTGATGGGATGCTCATTCTAGAGCTTGAACCTGTTGGCCAGAGCAATCAGGCGGTGGCCCTGCGAGTCTATCGGATGGTGAAACATGCGGTGATAGCCTGCCATCGCACATCATCGCTGCATACATTTGCCCAGGCTCTCGCCCACTCTGTCCGAAAGCTCACTGCGTTCGACCGGGTGATGGTGTACCAGTTTCTGCCTGACGGGAGCGGCGTGGTCATCGCCGAGGAGACACGCGACGATCTTGAGTCGTACCTCGATCTGCGCTATCCGGCCTCTGATATTCCCAAGCAGGCGCGGGCGCTCTACCTCCGCAACTGGCTGCGACTGATCCCCGATGTCACGTACCAGCCCGTGCCTTTACTGGCAATCTCCTCCCATCACCCCAGCATTCCGCTTAACCTGAGCTACGCCGCGCTGCGCAGCGTCTCGCCTATTCACATTGAGTACCTGGTCAATATGGGTGTGCAGGCATCGATGTCCATCTCGCTGATCAAAAACGATCAGCTCTGGGGACTCGTTGCCTGCCACCACCACAGCGGGCCGCACGAGCTGTCCTACGATATTCGCGCCGCCTGCGAGTTTCTCGGCCACATGGTCTCGTTACAGATCGGCGACAAGGAGGCTGCGGAGGACGCGACCTACACCATCGCTCTGCAGTCTGTCCAAGCGGAGTTGGTGCAACATATGAGCATGGCCAACGATGTGGTGGTCGGGCTCACGCGCTTCACGCCCAACCTGCTCCAATTCATTGCGGCGGGCGGGGTTGCCATGTGCATGGAGGGCCAGTATGTGCGGCTGGGTGCGACCCCGCCCGATCCGGTGATCGCAGAACTGATTGACTGGCTCAGCCAGAAGACAGATGACAATACCTTCTGGACGGACTCGTTGCCGCAGCACTACCCTGCCATCGTGCCATTCAAGGCAATTGCTAGCGGCCTGCTGGCGGTGAGACTTTCTCGTGCGCGGTCGAACTACCTGCTCTGGTTTCGCCCAGAAGTCATCCAGGCGGTGAGTTGGGGAGGCAACCCTGAAAAGCCAGTCACTGTCGCCGAGGGTGGTGTCAGGCTGAGTCCCCGCACGTCCTTTGCTGTCTGGAAGGAGTCCGTGATGATGACGTCGCTGCCGTGGCGGGCCTGCGAAATAGCGGCTGCGCGTGATCTACGGCGGGCGATCATTGATCTGGTGATGGCGAAGGTGGAGGAGTTGGCTCGGCTGAATGAAGAATTGACTCGCAGCAACATCGAGCTTGACTCGTTTGCCTATGTGGCATCGCACGACCTCAAAGAGCCGTTGCGCGGTCTGCATAACTATGCACATTTTTTGATCGAGGATTATGGTGACCTGCTTGACGACGCGGGGAAGGACAAACTGGCGACCCTGGTTCGGCTCACCCAGCGCATGGAATCGCTGATTGACTCCTTGCTGCACTACTCGCGAGTTGGTCGGGCTGAGCTGACTTGGGTTGAGGTAGATCTCAACGCGGTACTGGTGGATGTCGTGAACCTACTGGAACCGCGTCTGCGCGAGAGCAGTGCCGAGATACGCATTGCGCGGCCCTTGCCACGTGTACGCGCCGACCAGACCCGCGTGCGCGAGGTTTTTAGCAACCTGATCACCAATGCGATCAAGTATAATGATACACTGCAGAAGTGGGTTGAGATTAGCTACACGCCGGTGACAAGCGCTGAAGGCACGATGTCATACGTTTTCTCCGTGCGTGATAACGGCATCGGGGTACCCGAGGAACATCAGGAGACGATCTTCCGCATCTTCAAGCGCCTGCATGGCCGCGACGAGTATGGTGGCGGAGTCGGAGCTGGCCTGACGATTACCAAAAAAATTGTCGAGCGGCATGGTGGTGCGATCTGGCTCACCTCGCAGCCGGGTGGAGGGACGACATTCTGGTTCACGCTCGACCGGGTTGATGCCGATCTCCAGGCGTTCGGACGCTCGACACCGAAAGTGAGTGTAGATACGCGAGCAACGCCATGAGTACCCAACATATTCTGCTGATCGAAGATAGCGATGAAGACGTAACCGCGACGGTGCGTGGGATGCGCCGCGAGGATCTCGACATCGTGCTGAACCGCTGCAAGACAGGAGATCAGGCGCTAGATTACCTGTATCAGCGGGGGCGCTACGCCGAGGCGATCATGGCACCGCGCCCTCATCTGATCTTGCTCGACTTGAACCTTCCGGGTACTGATGGGCGCTCGCTGCTGGCCGTGATCAAAGATGACGAGGATCTTAGATCCATTCCGGTGATCGTCCTGACCACGTCGAATAACCCGCAGGATATCGCCGCATGCTACCGGCGCGGGGCCAACAGCTACCAGATCAAGCCGGTGGACTACGCCCGCTTCAAACAGTCGCTCCAGACAATGATCTCCTACTGGTTCCAGACGGCAACCCTGCCCGATACAGCAGACTGAGGCATGGGTGTCCATAGCACATGCGAAGAGACCGAGCAGCGTGCTGCTCGGTCTCTTCGTTATGCGCCATGACCGCTTAACGAAACCCAAATGTGTATACGTCACAGCAACACCTTTTCCAAATACGTCCTGTGCTACAGTCAGTTGCCTGAGGCTAAAGTCCTTAGGTCAGTAGAGCAGATGTGACGCTGTAGGTGGTAGTTATGTCCATGCCTAGAGGCAAGCTTTCAATGAGGAAAGAAGTGAACCATGACTACGCAATCTGACTATCGCCGCCACGAATGGAACCTCATCCTCGGAGCCCCTAGTCTGACTGCGCTCATTCTCATTCAGGCAGATCCGTGTAGCCATCGGGTGGCGTATCAGAAGGTGCGCGCCGTCGTCACCGCAATTGAGGAGACGACACTTCAGGGTTCGGCAAGTGCGCTCATATGTTCAGTGACCAGTGCCGTACGTGCGGGACAATCACCGCTCTGGCCCACCGAGTACCCTCGTGACCTTCGTGATGTTCGCCACTGGGCGCTAGATGCATGCCAGCAGGTAGCTGCCTTGCTGGCGCAAAAAGCACCGGAGGCCGAGGCCAAGGCGTACACCCATTGGCTTATGCGTATTGGTCAGCGTGTGGCGATGATTCCTGATGGCGATGTGATTCAGTTCCATGATCCCGATGGGCGTAATGCACGGCTGCGCATCGCGCTTGAGGAGTTGGCCACTGCTCTTGATGCGCGGTCAGTCTACGATGAGTTCGTATAGTAGTCCTATCCTGGCTGTGAAGGAGGAATTGAGGCTTCGGCGGCTATTCCCTTCATGTCCGACGACGCACACTACCTGAGGCACACCAAGGAGATCTCCGAATGTCAACTGTAGGTATCCGGCGTGACGACTCGCACCCGGAACGACAACTGCCCGTTGAACACCTCTCTTTCACTGGGTCGTCCCGGAAACGCTGGCTGCTGGTGCATCCCCGCAACCCGGCCCATCTGCTGGTGGAGTCCTATAGCAAGCCCAGCTTGCCCTTAGGTCTTTTGATGGTGGGGACGCTGGCCCAGCAGCATTTTGCTGTTGATCTGCGCGATGAGCGTATCGGCGATACGTTGCCGGAGGATTTTTCGGACTACGATATTGTGGCGATCACCGCACGCACGGTCAATGTGACGCGGGCCTACGAGATCGCCGATCAGGCTCTGGCGCAGGGCCGACGTGTGATCCTGGGGGGCGTCCACCCGACGATGGTGCCGGAAGAGGCCGGTCAGCACGCCACCACAGTGGTTATCGGTGAGATTGAGTCAGTCTGGGACGAACTGGTCGCAGATGTTCAACACGACACGCTCCAGCCTATCTATCGTGCGCAGCACCTGAAGCCGCTAACCGATGTCCAGCACGCTGATTTCGATCTGTTGCGTGGGCCTGTCCGTCAGGGAAAATATACGTTCCGTATCCCGCTGGTTGGTACCAAAGGTTGTCCGGTGGGCTGCACCTTTTGCTGCACCCCCCAAATCTATGGCAAAGTCTACCGCACTCGCACCCCGGAACACATTATTGAGGAAATCCGCTACCATCAGGAGCGGCTGGGGCGGAAGGCGCTGCACTTCTCGTTTATGGACGACAACATCTCGGCCCGCTCGGGGTATGTGGAGGAGCTGTTTGAGCGCATGGTGGGGCTAGGCGTAACCTGGAACGCAAATATCTCGATGAATTTCCTTCAGCAGCCGCATATCCCGGAGTTGGCGCGGCGGGCCGGGTGTGAGGTGTTGAACATCGGCTTTGAGTCACTGGATCCAGAGACGATCAAGCAGGTGGGGAAGGGCTCAAACCGGATCAGCATGTACGATACGGTGGTGGCAAACGTCCAGCGCCAGGGAATCGCTGTCCAGGGCTACTTTATTTTTGGCCTCGATACCGATACCGAGGCGAGTTTTCAGCAGACCTACGACTTCATCATGCGCAACCGGATTGATCTGCCGGTCTTTACGCTCGCCACACCATTTCCTGGGACGCCCTGGTACGATGAGATCGCGCCACGCCTCCAACACCGTAATTGGGATAAGTACGATGTGCAACACTCGGTTTATGTGCCAGCGAAGATTGATCAGGAGCAACTGCTCACCAATTATATCAAACTCTATCGTGAGGTCTTCTCGTGGCGCGGGTTACGGCGTCGGCTGAGGTGGAACAGTCCGGCGTGGGTTTTGATGGGCAACCTGGGGATCCACTTCTTTGCACGGGGTCTGACGCCCCAGCAGTTTATCTGAGAATGCACCTTGTCCAAGCCGAGTAACGGCGGCGCACAAGCGCGTGCCAGAGGATTGACTGTATGGACTCATCCTCGCTCCATGTGCTAATCGTGGACGACTCGCCCGAGGATCGGCTAATTGTGCGCCGACTCCTGACTCGATCAAACTCCGGTACCTACACGATCACAGAGGTAGATCGCGGCGCGCTCGTCCTCGCCGCATACCAGGCCACCCGTCCCGATTGTGTGCTGCTCGACCATTACCTGCCTGATATGGATGGGCTAGAGGTTCTCGCTACCCTGCGTGCGCAGAGCGATGTGCCCGTGATCGTCCTCACCGGCGCGACCCACGCAACGTATGCGAGGGAGAGGCCCCTGCACGACACTCTCGATTCTCTCCCTAAGGGCATGCTCACGGCGGAGGAGCTGAGCCTGACTATTCAACGTGCCGTGACGGATGTACGTACCACCCGTGCGCGCGCATATGATCTGGCGCTGCTTTCGACGATGCTTGATATACTCCCCGTCGGTGTGGGCGTACTTGATCAGGAGTTGCGCATTATCCAGGGGAATGCCACTCTCGCCGCCCTACTTGACCTCCCGGCAGCTACGCTGCGCGGGCAACGCTTCACCGATCTCTGGCCTGACATGGCGTTGTCGTTAGCTCCACACTGCGCATACATGCTGGCGACTGGCCAGCCCACTAGCCACCACACAATGCTTGTCCCTGGCCCGCACGCCGGAAACGTACGGACAGTGTGGCCCCTATCGCTATACATGTGCGCCCCTACCCCGCACGCCGGAGACATACCCCGCCTCTGGCATGTGAATGTTCAGTTGCTGACACTGCCCGATATGGTAACACCCGGACTCTGCCTGGTCATTCATGCCGCAGGCGCTGCTTGAATCAAGAATACTATGTCGTCCCTGCGTGACATCCCCAGCGTTGACCGGCTATTGCTGGCCTTGCGCAGGCAGGTTGCCGATGTCTCCCATGCGCTGCTGCGCGATGCGGCCCGTGCGGAGATCGATCTGCTGCGCAGTGAGGTTCAGGGCGGGGCTGTCTTTCCTCAGGAAAGCCTGCTCAATCTGCTTGTTGATCGGGCAGCGGCTCGACTGGCCTCCGATCTGGAGCCTCGCCTGCGCCCGGTGATTAATGCGAGCGGCGTGATCATTCAGACTAACTTGGGACGAGCGCCCCTGAGTGCGACGGCCCTGGCGGCGATGGTGCACGTAGGTGCGGGCTACACGAACCTGGAGTACGACCTGGAGGCGGGCGAGCGCGGCAGCCGCAACATTCACCTGGAGGCGCTGCTGCGTCGGCTGAGCGGTGCTGAATCTGCTCTGGCGGTGAATAATAACGCCGCCGCGATTTACCTAGCCCTGAGCGCCCTGGCTGTTGGCCGTGAGGTGATCGTCTCTCGCGGGCAGGCTGTCGAGATCGGCGGCGGTTTCCGCATCCCCGATGTGCTGCGCCAAAGCGGCGCGACTCTGGTGGAGGTAGGGACGACCAACCGCACCTACGCCCTTGATTATGCGGCGGCGATCTCTGAGCGCACCGCGCTGCTGCTGCGCGTCCACACCAGCAATTTCCGTCTGGTGGGCTTTGTCCACGAGACCGGGCTGGCTGAACTGGCCGAGATGGGTCACGCCAGAGGTGTGCCGGTGCTGGACGACCTGGGCAGCGGGACGCTGCTGCCCACCGCGCCCTATGGCCTCGCCAGCGAGCCGACTGTCTCAGAGAGCGTGGCCGCCGGTGCTGACCTCGTCACCTTCAGCGGCGACAAGTTGCTGGGTGGCCCGCAGGCCGGGCTGATTGTGGGCAAGAAGGAGTTGGTGGATCAGCTCAAGCGGCACCCGCTGGCCCGCGCCTTGCGCCTGGATAAGACGACTATTGCGGGGCTGGAGGCAACCCTACTGATCTACCTGCGCGGTCGCGCCATCGAAGAGATTCCGGTCTGGCAGATGATCGCCGCATCTCTGGATGGATTGCGGGCGCGGGCCGAGTCCTTGGCGATTCAGCTCGCTCACACCGGCGCGACTGTCGCTATCACCGATTGTGCCAGCGCCGTGGGTGGCGGATCCCTACCCGGCGCAACCCTGCCGAGCATCGGGATAACCTTGGCTCCCGGCCCGCGTAGCGCCGACGAATGTGGCCGTCGCCTGCGAACGGGCCGCCCTGCCGTGGTGGCGCGAATAGCCGAGGGCCGGGTTGTCTTCGATCTACGCACCGTGTTGCCCGAGCAAGATGCGGCCCTAGCGAGGGCGATTGTGGCGGCCTGCACTGCTGGCGAAAGCTGAACCCGACGTGCCGCCGGAGTTGACCACGATCAGAGCATCCCCTTGGTACTCGGCACCACTCCCTCCATGCGCGGGTCAAGGCGAGTGGCGGCGTCGAGGGCGCGCCCGAATGCCTTAAAGATCGCCTCAATCTTGTGGTGATCGTTGCGCCCGTAGAGTACCTGGGCGTGCAGGTTCAGCCGCCCGTGGGTGGCGACACTCTCCAGCAAATGAAAAATCAGGTCGGTGCCGAGTTGTCCTACCCGTGGGGTCGTAAACTCGGCCTGCACCACGCAATAGGGCCGACCGCCGAGGTCTATGGCGACCAGAGCTAGCGCCTCATCCATCGGCACAAAGCTGTGCGCGGTGCGGACGAGTCCACGGCGCTCGCCAAGAGCCTCGTCAAGTGCGCGGCCCAGGCAGATGCAGGTATCCTCGGCAGTGTGGTGTTCGTCAATGTGCAGGTCGCCCTGCGCACGTACCTCCAAGTCGAACAGACCATGCTTGGCCCAGAGGGTGAGCATGTGATCAAGAAAGCCGATACCGGTGTTCACCGCAGCATTACCCACGCCATCAATGCGCAAGCTGAGGGTAATCGCGGTTTCGCCGGTGGTGCGGCTGATAGTTGATGCGCGTCCCATATCACTCACTTCGATTCTGGCTACGCTCGGAGGAGAATCCCTCTGGGTAGCGGCGGCGCAGCTTCTCAATATTCTGGGCCATCACCTCGCCCATGCCTACGCCAAGGGCATCGCAGGCTAAGGCAACATACCAAAGCACATCGCCAAGCTCCTTACGTAGCTCGGTCTCGTCCAGAGCGTGGCCGTGAAACTCGGTTTTTTTCAGGGTATCGGCGAACTCACCCGCCTCGCCGCACAGCCCGAGAGCGGCGTTCAACAGGCGCTCGCGGCGCTCGCGGCCAGGAGCCTCGGTGCGCAGAGCTAAGGTTTGGTACTCGTTAGCGTCCATGGTCTTCCTTTAAGGCAGATTTTAGATTGCGGATTTTAGATTGCGGATTTTAGATTGCAGATGTGCCGCAACAGGATATTGTGCATGTGTCCAAACGGTCAAACTAGATTGAAACATGTGTCCGGCTATCGGCTATCGGCTATCGGCTATCGGCTATTTTCACGGCAGATCCTCAGCAATCGCCGTAAGCCGCTCAGGGTCACAGAGCGTTACCCGTTCACGGCCACTACGGACGATGCCCACATTTTCCCAGGCGCTGAGGGTGCGGCTCACCGTAAAGAGGGTGGTGCCGGTTAGTTCGGCCAGATCCTGACGGGCCAGGGGCAGGGCGATAGTCACACCGTCGCTGGCAGGTTGTCCAACCTGAGCGACGAGACGCAGGATGGCGCGGGCTAGGCGGCGCTCAACCCGCTCGGTGGCCAGTTCGCGGTAGCGATCCTGAAGCTCGACAAAGCGGGCGGAGACCATATGCAGGGCGCGCAGGGCCAGCACGGGGTGGGCATCGAACAGAGTGCGTAGAGTGGCCCGATCCCACGTCAGAGCCAGACTATCCTGGATGGCCTGGAGATCAAGCGGGTAGACGGCACCCGCAATTGCGGCGATGATGCCGATCTCGTGCGACGGACCAATCAGGCCCATGATAATCTGGCGGCCCTCGGGGGTGATCTGGCTCAGGCGGGCGTTACCCTCGGCGAGGACGTAGAAGTGGCTAGCGGGATCGCCCTGATGAAAGAAGAATTCGCCTCCCAGCACGCGCCGCACCTGCGCCGCAGATGCCGCAGCAGTCAGGATCACATCAGGGAGATCCGTAAAATAGGTACACCGGCGCAGGAGATCGTGATGCATGAGATGTCTGTGTGGATGCGGCAGAACCCGCCATATCTCTCGGATAAAAACTGCGTATAGAGAAAACGAACCGGCTCCACGTGACTGTGAAGCCGGTTCGTTCAGTTGGCTGGGGGACAGGGATTCGAACCCCAACTACCTGATCCAGAATCAGGTGTTCTACCCTTAAACTATCCCCCAGCGATGGGCATAGAGCCTATGCCCGATGGTGCCGAAAGCGGGACTCGAACCCGCACGGGGTTGCCCCCACTACGCCCTGAACGTAGCGCGTCTGCCAATTCCGCCACTTCGGCAAGTGGTCGCTCAACGGGGGGTATAATACTATGGCGGCAGATGTTTGTCAAATGAATACAAAAGCGGGGGCCGGAAAATAGCCGATAGCCGATAGCCGATAGCCGATAGCCGATAGCCGGACACGGTAGCCATTTTCATGCGACAGTATGCGGCGGAGCTGCACTGTCCGGCTATCGGCTATCGGCTATCGGCTATCGGCTATCGTTACTTCGCGCCCTGGAGTTGCCCGTTGGCCGGAACCTGGCGCTTACGGTGTGCGAATGACATCAGGATGCGGAAGACAGTCAGGAAGATCACGCTGCCGCCAGTGAACCAGTAGAACCCCTTGATCCAGCTCAGCCCGCTATCGGTGCCGCTCCAAACCCCGTGGACGAGTGCGAGGGCAAACATCGCAAAGCTCAGGATATGGATGAGCTTCCAGGCGGTTCGCCCGATCTGCCCCTTCACGTAGAAGCTCAGGCTGATGATGGTCATCACATAGATGCCTACTTGGCCCAGGCCAACCCAGGTTGGGTTGTAGCCCTTGTAGGCGAAGGGAACGAGTACCTGTTGCAGGGTAGACTGAACGTAGCCATCACCCATCAGGATCAGTGCGTGGAAGAGGGCGAAGGCGAGCCCGAGCAGGCTGGCATGCTGATGGAGATCGAAGGTGACTGGCCCGCCCGGCCAAGCTCGGGCCACACGGCTCGTCATCAGGAGTCCGAAAACCATAGAGAGCCAGAGCAACGCATAAGAAACCATGGCGCTACTGCGCGAGAGATACCAATAGGCTTTAGGCTCGCTACCGAGGAGTGATGCGCTCAGGCCCGGCAGCCAGGTGGGCAGAGCTACGACAGCGGCGAAGACACCCACACCAACAGCCATCAGAGTCAGCAGCATGGTCTGTAGCGGCATCGGCGGCAGGCTATCCAGGTCGTAGTCGGCGACGGCCCGGATAGGTGGCAGAGCAGGAGCCTGTGCTGCGGCCTTCGTCGCACGAACAGTGGCCGGACGAGCAGATTTCTCGTCGTTGTTGGCAGGGGCAGCACCCTCGACGGGTGCCAGGTCGGGAGCTTGCTCTGCGGCCTTCGCGGCGCGAATGGCAGCGAGACGGGCAGCTTTCTCGTCACTCATAGTCGTGTTCCTTACGTGGTGAGTGCAGATGGCAGCAGACTGCCATCTGCACTCGGTAACAATCCTACCTCGACGACTTGGTTTTGGCGGGTGCTGCGGGCTTCGGGGCGGGCGCTGCGGCGGCTGGCTTCGGGGCGGGCGCTGCGGCGGGCCGAGCAGTCGGCGCGGGCGGCGGCGGGGCCACCGAGCGAAGTTCCGGGGCCGGGGCGGCTGCTGCCGGGGCCGGGGCGGCCTCTGCGGGTGCCGACTCTACGGGTGCCGACTCTACGGGTGCCGACTCTACGGGTGCCGACTCTACGGGTGCCGACTCTACCGGTATGGATGGGACAGTGATATGGTGCGGACGGGCGGCCACCAGTGCGGGTTCCCCTCCGATTGGCTGCACTGTCGCCACTGCCGGGATGTCCGGGAGGCTTGGCTCCTGGCGTAACCACGCTGGAGGCGGAGCCATCACGATAACGGGGGTGGCCTGCTGCTGCTCAACTTCGACCGGAAGAGTGACGTGGGCCGTGACCGGGGCGGCAGGTGTGTTGATGCTGAGTGTGGCCCATCCGGCCAGGGTTGCCGCGAGAGAGGCCGTTGTCACGAGAGCCTTCATCCCAGGGGCACCCTTCGGGCGGACGATGTTGCGGTTGGTAGCCATATGAGTCGCTCCTTTGTTGGTATGTGTTTGGGTAAGAGGAGAGGCGCGGCAATCCGCGCCTCTGTATGGTTACGTACTGTGTGATGGAGCTAGTCGCCGTGCTCGCCGCCCTCGCGGTCGCCGCCGCCGTGCTCGCCACCGCCCTCGCCGCCCTCACGGTCGCCACCGCCCTCGCCGCCTTCGCTCTCGCCGCCTTCGCTCTCGCCGCCTTCGCTCTCGCCACCGCCGCTGCTGTCGGCACTGCTGCTGCCGCCACCGTTGCTGGCACTCTGGCTGGTGTTCGTGCGGATCTCGGCGTAGACAACCACACCACTCACGGCGTCAACAAAGACCTTGCTATCGTCATCGAACTGCACTTGGTAGGTCTTCGCGCCGTTATCGTCCTGGAGGTTGACGCTCTTCACCGTGCCGCCGCCGATGTATGCCTGAGCAGACTGGATGGCCTGATCCTGGCTGACCAACTGCGGGGCTGCCGCGCCGTTCGCCATAACTGCGCCAGACTGCGCATTCACATAGACGTTGCCCTTATCCAGCACGACTTCGTAGGCCGGTGTCCCCTCGTAACTCACCAGTTCGGGTGCCTTCGTCAGGTTTGAGCCGGGCGCGGCCACACCAAGGGCGATTCCCGCCGCCTGATCAGGGGAGATGGCGAAGGTCGGTGCGGCCACCACAGCGGGTGCCGCTGCCCGTGCCGGGGCCGCTGCCGGGGCCGCTGCCGGTACGGAGACGGCAACCGGAGCCGCTGCCCGAACCGCTGCACGAGCCGCTGTCTGAGCCGCTGCCGCCTGAGCCGATGCCTGATTTACCGCTGCCTGGGCGGCAACCTGGACAGACTCTTGAGCCGATTGGCTCTGGTTGTACTTGTCGGCAATCTGCTGTCGGCTCTGCTCTAGGGTGCTAATTTGACCGTTGGCCTGGGAAATCTGGCTGTTGGCCTGGCTCAGTCGGCTGTTCGCCTCTGCAAGAGCCTGCTGGTAAGCCGCCTCGCGCTCCTTGATCATTGCCTCAACCGTGGGGTCGAGAGTAACGACCTCCGTCGGCGGTATCGCATTCGTCGGAACAACAACGACCGTCGCGGTAGCCCCGGTGTCTGCAGTGACAGAGAGCCGACTGGCAAGCCCGCCCACAAGCACCAGGACAAAGGCGGTGAGTGCGGCTGCAATTAGGAGAGCGCTACGCTGGTTCATCGGTGTACTCCTCGTTGTATGATGATAATATCGTCTGGCTGCCGGTAATGTGACATCACGTTTGCGGTGATATGACAATCATATCGTTTGTTTCTAAGAAACGTTTTAACCTTAGCGCCGAATCTTCCAAGATTTACTCAAGAATGTTCAGGAAAAATGAAGGGAAATAGTAGAGCATCGTAGTGTTTTCTTGAAAACACCTAAAAATAGTGCGCTCTGGTTCAAAGGGCGTTCTCATTGAGCTGTGCTACCATGCCGATGGATGTATCGTTTCGTGACCTCATTCATCGGATCCTTGATGCCTGGGAATCTCCAGCATCATGGGGATGAACTAACAAGAATAATGGTGATGTATGCGCGTGCTGATCATTGAAGACGACCAGCGACTGGCCCGCCTGATGGCCCGCGTGCTATCCGAGGAACATTACACCGTTGAAGTTGCCCACGATGGTGAGGAGGGTCTCGATCAGGCGCTTCAGGGTATTCATGAGGTCGTGATTGTGGACTGGATGTTACCAGGGCGCGATGGGCCGGCGATCTGCCGATCCATTCGCTCAGCGCGACTGCCGATTGCCTTAATGCTGCTCACCGCCCGAGGCCAGTTGGAGGATCGGGTGATCGGCCTGGATAGCGGAGCTGATGACTATCTGGTCAAACCTTTTGCCTTCGAGGAGCTGCTGGCCCGCGTGCGTGCCCTCAGCCGACGCTTTGCCCCTCCTGGCAGTGAGCCATCGGAACTGCGCATCGGCAACTTGGTCCTCGACCTGCGCAGCCATACGGCGCGCCGTGGTATCCGCTCCCTCGACCTGACACCCACGGAGTGGAACCTGCTTGAGTATCTGATGCGGAATGTGAGCCTGAGCCTGACTCGTCAGCAGATCCTTGACTATGTGTGGTCGTACGATCACGATGTTCAGATTGCCCTGGTGGATGTCTATATCTCCTACCTGCGGCGCAAGCTGAACGTGCCCAGTGAGCGCGACCCCATTGTCACGGTGCGTGGCGTGGGCTACCGGCTAGAGGCCGACCGTGTTTAAGGGTCTACGCCTTCAGATGACCATGCTCTACACGCTGGCGGCGCTAGCGCTGATTGTGTTGGTGGGCGGCGGTGGCTACCTGATCGTTGAACGCTACTTTCAGGATGTCACTGACCTTGCCCTCCAGCATAAAATGACCCACGAGTTCCATATTTTGGCCGCACCCATCCCAATTGAGTTGCTCCCCGCAGATCGTGATTGGTCTATCCTGCGCGATAATGCGGCCCCGCTTAGCGGCCCGAAAACTAACAACCAGTTGCCGATCAGCCGTGATGCAGCCGTGGCCGCTGCCCTCGCCGCTCACGGTAGCGGCTCGGCTATTGAGGAAGTGAAGATAGCCGACGATATTGGCCAGTACGCCTATGAAGTGAAGTTCGCCAACGGCGACGAGGTCTATCTCGATGCCTACACCGGGCAGGTGATCCGTACCAAGCTGGACGGTAAAGATGCGTCGCTTATCCCAACAACCCCGCCCGTTGACCCGATTGCTCGCTTCAGCGAGTCGGCCTATGATGCCGAACTGGCGGCAATCTTCGTGCTACCTCTCGACAAGAATGCACGCCTAATCTTTGACCCCAATCCCTACGCCCCGCCACTGACGCCCGATAAGGATGCGCTGCTCGCGGCGATGGCACAGGGTCGTGATCTGCGCACGACCATCAATGCTGATGGCGAGCGGGTGCGGTTGCTCACCTACCGAATGACCCGTGACGACGGTCCGGCGGCACTACAGCTTGGCAGGATGCTCAGCGACCAAGAGCATGTGCTGAGCGAGCTACTGCTGGTTCTGCTTGCTCTGAGCGGAGTCAGCGTGATGCTGCTGGGAGTGGGAAGTTGGTGGCTCGCTGGTCGGGCGCTCGTCCCGGCCCAGGATGCATGGGAACGGCAGCAGTCGTTTATCGCCAGCGCCAGTCACGAGTTGCGCACGCCGCTCACGCTGATGCGTGCCAGTGCCGAGGTGGCCATCCGCTCTGTCCCTCAGTCAGATATTGATCAGCGTGAATTGCTCAGCGATGTACTGAGCGAGGCCGACCACATGCGTCGGCTGGTGGATGATCTGCTCACGCTCTCGCGGCTCGACAGTGGCCGACTTAAACTTGAACGCAGCCCGGTGAATCTGTCTGAGTTGCTAGGCGACATCCAGCGCCAGATGAGCCGGATCAGCGAGTCACGCCAGATTGTCATCTCGCTCGGCCAGGTAGCTGGTGTGGCCATGGCCGACGCCGACCGGCTGCGCCAAGTAATGATCATTCTGCTCGACAACGCCCTGCGCTACACACCAGACAACGGCAAGATTACCATCAGCGCCGATGTACACGGTGCGACGGTGCAGATCCACGTGGCCGATAATGGGAGCGGCATTCCGCCGCAGCATCTGCCGCATGTTTTTGAGCGGTTCTATCGCGCCGATGAGGCGCGTGGTGTTTCGGGCAACGCGGGTCTGGGCCTGCCCATTGCCAAAGGATTGATCGAAGCACAGCACGGGAAGATCGGTATTGCCAGTACGTTCGGCGAGGGCACGACCGTGACGCTCACGCTCGATGTTGCGGCTGCTCGGTAGGGGATGGTGGATCGCCACACCCGCGAGGAGACCCTCATTCCTGGTACAATGCCATTCTGCCCGCACCCAAATCAGCGCGAGGATATTAGGAATGGCACAGCGGTTCCAGGATCAGTTTGGCAATCCCCACGGTATGGGCGGGCGCTTGGCCGGTTGGCTGATGGCCCTTACGAACCGTGATCTTAATGCGTGGGCCATTGACCAACTGGCCGTGCGACCTGGCGACCATGTGCTTGAGATTGGCTTCGGGCCGGGGTTGGCGGTGCAGGCGCTGGCTCGCCGTGCCAGGAACGGTTCGGTTGAGGGTGTTGATGTTTCCCCGCTTATGGTGGAGCAGGCTATCCGGCGCAATGCCGCGATGGTGAAGGCCGGACGGGTGAGCCTGCGGGTGGGTGCGGTGAGCGCCCTGCCCTACGACGTGGGCCGCTTCGATAAGGTGCTGGCGGTGAACAATGTGCAATTCTGGCCTCAGTTGGCCGACGATCTGCGTGAAGTGGCCCGCGTCATGCGCCCCAGCGGCGTTCTGGCGATTGTCCTTCAGCCGCGCCACGCTCCCAGCGCCGCAGATGTTCTCGCCGTCCGCGACGATCTGATCGCGCAGGTGAGGGCCGTCGGCTACCGCCGCGTCCGTAGTGCTGTTACCTCTAGCTCTCCGATGCCCGCCTTTGTGGTGTTGGGAGATCGGCCCGCGTAGAGTAAGAAAGGCCCTCTCCGTGTCCTTCCGCCTGATCGCCCTCGACCTCGATGGCACCTTGCTCGATCCGCAGCACCGCATTAGCTCCGCAAACGCCGCCGCTGTGGCCGCATGTGTGGCCGGGGGCGCACGGGTGCTGATCGCCACCGGGCGTACCTTTACCTCGGCCCGGCCCTATATCGCGGATCTGCGCCTTGTCGGCCCGCAGATCACGCTCAACGGCGCGGTCTTCGCCGATCTCGACGGCAACCAGATGATGATGCGGCAGTATCTGTCTGCCGATCTGTTGGCGGATGTGACGGCGATGCTGGAGGGGCGCAGCTTGCCCTATACGGTTTTTGGGCCAAGCACGATCTATGCACCCGTGGGCATGGCTCATACCGACGTTCTGGAACGCTATGGCGAACCACCCGCCGTGCAACTGACCCGCGCTGAGATGCTGGGTGTAACCGATGCGATCAAGGTTCTTACCTTTCTTGCGCCCGGCCCGCTGGACGATGAACTGGCCGAACTGATGGGCGACCGCTTTGAGGTGATACGCACCGGTTCGCAGTTCTTCGAGTTCCTGCCGCCCGGCGTTACGAAGGGTTCGGCTCTGGTCGAACTGATGGCTCGCTACGAGGTGCCTCGCGAGGAGGTACTCGTCATTGGCGACGGTGAGAACGACATCAGTATGTTTGGCGTGGCCGGCCTGAGCGTGGCGATGGGCGATGCCCCCGATCTGGTGAAATCTCACGCCAGCGACATTACCGCGACCTGCGCCGCCGATGGGGTTGCCCTGGCCCTGCGGCGTCACGTACTTCTCAGCGGTGAGGCATGTTTCAAACTAGCTTGACAATTCACCGCGTCCTGTTGCGGCAAATCTGCAATCTGCAATCTGCAATCTAAAATCCGCCTAAGAGGGCGTAGATCCCTGATGATCGAGTTCGACCGGGTGAGCAAGATCTTCCCGAGCGGCGCTGGCTCGCTTACGGCCCTGCACGACGTGAACCTGAGGGTTGCCGCCGGTGAGTTTATCGCTCTGATCGGGCCGAGCGGCTGCGGCAAGAGTACCCTGATCCGTCTGGTGGGCGACCTGGAGCAGCCCAGTTCCGGCAGTCTGCGCGTGCGCGGGAAAACACCGCGTCAGGCCCGGCTTGACCACGATTACGGGATTGTTTTTCAGTCCCCGGTGCTTTACGAGTGGCGCAGCATCCGCAAGAACGTTGAGCTGCCTCTGGAGATTATGGGCCAGCCCGGCCCCACGCGCCGCGCCCGCGCTGATGAGTTGCTGCACCTGGTGGGCCTGAGCGATTTCGGCGACGCCTACCCGCACCAGCTCTCTGGCGGTATGCAGCAGCGCGCCGCGATTGCCCGCGCCCTCTCCTTCGAGCCGACTATTCTGCTGATGGACGAGCCTTTTGGTTCTCTTGATGAGATCACTCGTGAGCGCATGCAGGTGGAGTTGCTCACGATCTGGGACGGTGGCCCCCAGCGCACCACAGTGATCTTCGTTACCCACAGTATTCCCGAGGCCGTCTTTCTGGCCGACCGGGTGGCGGTGATGTCGCCCCGCCCTGGCCGGATCGTACAGCTCGTGACAATTGATCTGCCCCGCCCGCGCAGCTTTGAGACGCGGGAAGATCCCCGCTTCTTCGCCCTCGTCAGCGAGGTGCGTGCGCGGCTGCGTGAAGAGTGATTGGGGCAGATTCGCGCTACGGCCCTATTTTCAGGTGATGTACCTTCGCAGATCGTCTATCCCGCTGCCCTCGCGGATCGTCTTGTAGTCGTAACCTTCGCCGCCAGCGACAACCTTCCAATCGCGCAGCACAATCCCCGGTGTTGTGAGGACGGCGAGAAGCCATGCTGTTTCAGCGCGATTGTATTCCTCCCCGCGCCCGCCGTAGCCGCACTCGATCTCGATCACGTCCCGGTGAACCTCGATGATGTTGTAGATCCAAATGTTTTTCTGTGTCGCGTCACCCCTAAGGTTCATGCGGTATGCCTCCACGTTCGACGTATCAACGAAGGTGACGTAGCTGCACACCTGCTGATGATACCGACAGGGCGCGGCGTCTCGTGGGCAGAAGGCGTAGCCCTGCGGCACAACCGCTGCGGCAGCCTGCGCGAGATCCGCCGCGCTCGCCGGGGATACGTGCGCAATGAAGATCCAGTCCGGCCCGGACGGGGTCGCCTCCCAGCACCACGGTTTGTGATCGGTCATCGTTGCGCTCCTGGGGGCAGGGGCGAAGCGTGTGGCGTGGCGCAGATC
>CAIXLU010000541.1 GCA_903920315.1 uncultured Oscillochloris sp. | reverse complement strand
CGGGCTAGGTTAGCCCGCTTTAGCGGGCGTCGTATGCCTAGTCAGGGCCTTCAGGCCCCCGACGGGCGGTGCCGGACAGTGTACCTTGTGCGGTAGAACATACGTAACGCTGTCACGCAGAGCGAAGCGAAGCGTCCCGGCAATGATAAATGCACACCGGGACGCTTCGCTTCGCGTGACAGATAACGGGATACTTAAAAATGTCCGCGTCCCTCAGGGAAGTAGATCTTCTTAATCATCCCATCCCGGCACCATGTCACCCTGAGCGCAGCGAAGGGTCTGTCAGGAACGAGGGATAGATGCTTCGCTGCGCTCAGCATGACATGGTGCCGGGATACTTAAAAATGCCCGCGTCCCTTATTGCAAAAACAGCACAAAACCGCTATCATGGGCAACATGGTGTTTTTCTGCGCACTGTTATCCACAAAGGCGATATACCATGACGGCACAACCAAAACGGTCTATCTCTGAACAAGAATATATTGACTTTGAGCGTGCAAGCACAAGCAAGCACGAGTATTATGATGGTCACATGTACGCGATGACGGGCGCATCACGAATTCATAATCTCATTGCAGGAAATACACTTGCGACCCTGCATGGTCAACTTCGTAAGAAGCCGTGTCAAATATTCCCCAGCGATATGCGTGTGAAAGTAACCCGTACCGGACTGAATACATACCCCGATATTGTCATTATGTGCGGAGAGCCTCAATTCACCGACGACGCACTTGATACACTCATCAATCCCTTAGTTCTCATCGAGATACTCTCACCGTCAACGGAACGCTATGATCGAGGAATGAAATCTCAAAACTACCGCACAATAGAAACCTTACAAGAATATATCCTTATCGCACAAGATCATTACCATGTTGAGTGTTATTCACGACAGAACAATGACCAGTGGTTGCTTCAAGATGCCATCGGTATTGGTTCCAGTATTATCATTCGCTCAGTTGAATGTACTCTTGCACTCGAAGATGTCTACGAAAAAGTAGATATGAGGCCAGAAAATCACGGTATCTCTCGGGAAATCCCCCCTGAGTAGCGCCACCGAGCAGCCGCGTACCCGATGAGGCTGTCGGCGAGATCGTGTCCGCTCCGACAAAGGGACGCGGAAATATTTAATCATCCCATCGTTATGTCACGCAGAGCGAAGCGAAGCGTCCCGGCGTCCGATATAGACGCCGGGGCGCTTCGTTTTACTCTGCGTGACAGGGCGAGTTTTGCGATAGTGCGTAAAAACACCTACCGCGTAGCAAGCAAAATGCGATCAAGTGCCGTGCGATAGGCCGCAAAGCTTACAAGATTCGCGTGCCCGCCGCCGTCTATTCGGATGAGTTGCGTTGGCGCGTTGCTATATGCCTGTAGGCGCTCACTGGAGTTGTACGGGATTAGGCCGTCATTGCTGCCGTGAAAAAAGTAGATCGGGCAGCGCACTTTGCCAATCCATTGATCGCTCCGCAACGGGTATTTGAGGAGAAACAGGGGGATGTAGGGCATCCTCTTCGCGGTCAGATCCTCCATACTGACGTACGGTGACTCGAGAATGAGCATCCGAGGCGAATTAGTGGCAGCGAGCGGAACGGCGAACCCACTGCCCAGCGAGTGCCCGTAGATAATGATCTGATCCTCGTGATAGGACTGTCGTACATAGTCATAGACGGCTTGGGCGTCGCGATGGAGGTCCGCTTCATTGGTGATGCTTCCCGTACTCTTGCCGTAGCCACGGTAGTCGAAGAGGATCACATCGTACCCGCAGCGGATAAACCGCTCCGCGAAGGTGTCGGCATTTCGGAGGGTATCGGCATTGCCGTGCAGATAAAGCACCACTCCTCGGGGATTCGGCTGCGTAAAGTGGACAAGCGCAAGCGTCGCGCCAGCAACCGGCAGAAATTCTTCCGTGTAGGGGCGTGTAAGGCTCCCCCGCCCCTACGCCGCTTCGCCACGCAGCAGCGTCAGGAGGAACACCAGCGGCGTCTCTGCCAAAACACTGTGGGGCAGGTGGGGCGGCATATGGATCCATGCACCCGCATTCCCCACCATCGCCTCGGTACCCAGAGTCAGTCGAGCTGTGCCGCTGATGATCTGGATAATCGCGGGCACGGCGGCGGTATGCTCGGACAGTTCCTGGCCTGGGCTAAAACCGAAAAGCACGACCTTAATTAAAGGGTCGGTGTAGATTGTCCGGCTCAGGATACCATCGGGCGGAATGGTCAGTTCGGTGGTCAGATCGGCGTAACTGGTGGTAATTTCACTCATAGGAATATCCTCTCGTCGCTATCGAACTTAGATAAGACAAGGTTCGCGGATACTTTACAGTTCAGGCCAGAATGTGGCATCATGATGCGCTCGATCTGAAACCTGAAACCTCGCACCTGAAACCTTGTCTAAGGCAACAAATCACTTGAAACCGTCACGTGTCTCTCGCCCCAGCAGGCCGAGCAGCACATTGTAGGGCGGCGCATTCTCGGGGTGCAGCTCGAAGCGAGCTCGCTCGAACCACTGTACCGTGTACTGACGCCCATCGCTCAGGGTCTCAACTCGCGGCTCACTCAAGGGGAGACCAAACAGGGCCAGGTTTTCGCCCTCGCTCTTGCCGGGCTGTCCATCCAGCTCAAGCCCATTGGCCCGCCAAGCGGCCAAAATCTCCCCACAGACGCGATGCCCGGTCTGGGGGAAGAAGCGGCAGCCAGCCTGATCGGATCCTTTGGGGAAGAGCGTCCAGTCTTGCCCCTGCTGGCTCAGGCGATCCGCGCCCAGGCGTCCCAGGAGTACATTGTAGGGTGGCTGATTCTCGGGGTGGATCTCTAGCCGGTTACGCTCAAACCACTGCACCTGGAAGGGGTGACCTTCGATCTGCTCCTGACCCTGCGCGGCAATCGGGTAACCAAAGACGGGCAGGCCGCCGTTCTGCTCCCAGTACGTGCGAATAGGCCCAGCAATGCAGAATCCCGTCTCGGGGAAGCAGCGGGAGTCGGTTGTGGGTGGGGTTGTGGGCAGAGCTGTAGGCAGAGCTGTGGGCAAAGCTGTGGGCGGAGGGGGAGTCGGGTTCTGTCCCGGCACATGGCTCAGGAAGATCGGGTTGGGGCCCACACCAAGGGTGAAGACGCCATTGTGAGCTATCTCCGTCTTGGTCTCACCCCACATCTCGACGCGAGTCCCTTGCGCCGAATTGGTGGGCAGATTGATCTCCGTAACCTGCGGTGCCCAGATCACATCAACAATGCTGCCGTCGCCCTTCGCAAAACGCGCACCATATGCCTCGGGACCCGTCACCGCGCTCAGGTCGTCAAGGTAGATCGTGCCCGATCCTTTTTTGCTATCCGGCTCGTCGTCCAGCACAACCGACACTAATCGTGCCGGTAGGTCGAGGCGCAGGTTCCCCGATCCGCTGATGCGGTTATAAGATTCGACCGTGCCGTTGATCGGTGTTGACAAAAACTGCCAGCCCGCAGCCCCAACAAAACCCAGGCGAAACTGGAGCGTCTCGCCTCCGCTGTCGCGCAACCAGACCTTCAGCGCGTGGCCGCTCCCGTCGCCATAGACCCAAATTCCGAGCTGGGATGGGCTGCCGCTGATGGTTGGCTGTGACCCCGGCGAGAAAACAACATAATCGTTTCCGGTCGTCGGAAAAGTGTAACTGAGCTGGCCGGAGAAACTGCCGCTGTGCGCCTGGTCACTGCTCTGGGTGAAGGTGCCGTTTGGCTCATTGCCGCGCTTCCACGACCCAAAAGTCTCAAAATCAAAGATGGTTGAGCGCTGTCCCAGATCGAGCATCCCGGCGGGGCTTGTCCCAACAAGTTGCTGGTTAAGCGTCCTGAAGGCCAGGAATGATGGCTTTGGTTGGCTATAGTCGGCGTCACCGGCACCATAGCGCAAAAGGCCCAAACCGTCGCCGGGGTGATTATCTTTGAGGTTATACCAAAAGACACGATCAACACCTGCGGCGCGCAGCATAGCCGCGCCACGCACCAGATAGTTTGCCTGAGTATCATCGCTGACCTGATTCCCGCTGCGGTCGCCAGAAGCCGTGGACCAGCCATACTCGGTGGCCCAGATTGGCTTTTGGCCCAATCGTGCGGCCAGAGCCTTAACCTGGCCAACGCCAGCAGAGCCGATCTGTCCATCCTCGGGGCTGCGAGGATCGGTGTAGGGATGAATCGCGATGATGTCGAAGGAATCCCATGCGCCATTATCCGCGATGGCCTGGTAGAAACTCGTGGCGGGTTCAGGCGAGACGACGCCGGCAGATAGCACCTGCGCGCTGGGATCAGCCGCCTTAATCGCACGGGAGACTGCCTTTAAGAGCGAGGCATAGGCGCTGGGGCTGGGCTGAGGTCGCCAGTAAATGGCATTGTCGGGTTCATTCCAGATCTGCCAGTAGTGGACGCGATCCTTATAGCGTCCGACAACAGCACTCGCAAAATCGGCAAAGGCTTGGGGATCAGGTGGGTAGAAGTCGCCGCCCGGCCCGCCCGCAGTAGCCCATGCCGGCGTTGGGGCATTCAGAATACCGATGACACTGACCCCACGCTGGGTAAAGCCCGACACCATCTGATCAGTCCAATTCCAGTCGAACTCGCCGCGCTTCGGCTCAATACGCGACATCTGAAAGTCCTCGCGCACCCAGCCGGTCGAGCTTTGGCTTGTGGTTTCTATCGGCGTGTTGAGGGTCGCATAGTCCCTATAGCGCGAGGCAATATGACTGTTCACCCCAAAGGCCGAGTCACCGGACGCCAAGCTGGGGGCGGATCGCACATTCTGAGACAGTGCCAGAGCGACGAAGAGGGCCATTCCGACAATAACACGGAGCAGACGATACATGGTGAGGATCTCCATTCACGCTGAACGAAGCGAAACATCCCGACTGCGATATGACATGGTTCAAACCAGCTTTACAGTTTGTGGCGTTCGTAGTGGGCGCTTCTGCGCCTGTGCGGCTGAAGCCGCCACTACGAACTATCACGCTGAAACCTAGCATCTAAAACCTTGTCTATGCGATGTTCTCTCGTGCGACACGAAGTATAACCGAGACAGGGGAACAGGGAGAGCATGCGCTTCCTACAACCTTCCGTACGATGTCATGCCCAAGGAGGAGCCAATGTCTGATTCACCTACCCCCGCTGGTTTGTTTGATGCTTCGGCGCTGCTCGTCGTTTTGCTTGCACTCAAACACGGTGATTTCTCGATGCGGCTCCCCGTTGATTGGACGGGGCTTGCCGGCAAGATCGCGGATACGCTCAATGACGTGATCACCTTGAATGAACGGCTCACGCACGAGCGAGCGCGACTACGGGGCCTTCTATCGCGAACTGCTGGCCTATCGGGAGCAGCCGACGGAGGCCGAGCGCGTGCGGCTTGGCATGGCGTTTGATACGCTGTTTGCCCGCATCACCGGCTACGACGACCTCGACGCCCGGATTGCCAAGACCCAGGCCAAGAAGGACGCCTTGTTGCTGGTGTTGGTGCTATTGAGCAACTACACCATCTTTCACCGCGCCTGTATATTCTTTCACCGCGCCTGTATATTCTTTCACCGCGCCT
>CAIXLU010000540.1 GCA_903920315.1 uncultured Oscillochloris sp. | reverse complement strand
TCGGCGAAAAGATGGAACAAGTTGTGAGCCACATGGCCAGCCACGTCCAGCGGAATGATCGCGTAGCCGAACATGGCGAAGTTGCGCGCCACGCTGGCTCCGTTCATTCGCCCAGCCACCAGGGCCGTCAGTGCCATCAGCGTCACCGGGATGGCCATCGCGGCACCCCTCGCCTCGATCACATCGAGCAAAGCAAGGATGATCTGCACGCAATCCACCGTGTCGGGTGGGGTGGAGGACACCCCTTGCCCCGCCGTGCTATCATATCCGCAGATCTGCCAGATGATCAGACAATCGAGCGATTCGCACACACCACCCGATAAAAAGAGCCGCTGATGCCCGGCTCTCGACTATCGGCTCTCGGCTATCCGTCCCACCACCAAACCTATGAGCAAGATCACCATTCGCGAGATTGCCAATTCCGGCGACGGCCCCAATGTCTCGGTGAGTATTGATGACCAGGGCGAGTACCCGGTCTCTGTCCGCGATCCGTTTAGCCGCGAACAAGAAACCTCCCTGGAATGGTATTTTGAGCAGTGGTTGCGATTCCCGTTTGCCAATGCGGTCGCGGCTGCGGAGGCGGCCCGCAGTATCACTGGCTACGGCGAGCGCCTGTTCGATCAGCTTTTTGCGGATCGTCAGGTCTTTTCCGACTATGCCGCCCTGCGCCAGACGGGTCTGACCGACCTGCGGATTGAGGTGGCGGGTTCGCCCACCTTCCACGCTCTGCATTGGGAGGCGCTCTACGACCCGAAGCTGAAGAAGCATCTGGCCCTGGAGGCGACGATGGTGCGCCGCACTTCTGCCGCACCTGCTATGCGCGCCCCCGTCCGCCCCGGCCCGACGATTAATCTGCTGCTGGTGACTGCCCGCCCCGGTGGTGCCCAGGATGTCGGCTACCGCACCATTACCCGGCCCCTGGTTGAGTTGCTGCGCCAGAGTAAGCTGCCGGTGCAGGTTGATATTCTGCGCCCTGGCTCGTATCAAGCACTGCATACGCACCTTGCCGAGGCCCGCGACCGCTACGGCTCCGGCTATTACCACATTGTCCATTTTGATGTTCACGGTGCGCTGTTGCTCTCCGAGGAGTTTGAGCGGGTTGACCGCGCCAACCGCGAAATAAGCGCGCATAGCTTTGTTGGCCCGCGCTACGGGCGCGATCATCTGCCGCCCTACCAAGGCCGCAAGGCGTTTCTCTTTTTTGAGGGTGATCGCGACGGCCAGCCCGACCCGGCGGAGGCGTCCGAGGTGGCCGATCTGCTCAAAACCCACCAGATCCCGATCTGTATTCTGAATGCCTGTCAGTCGGGTAAGCAGGTGGGGGCCAGTGAGACCAGCCTGGGTGCCCAGTTGATGCAGGCGGGCGTCCAGTTGGTGCTGGCGATGAGCTATTCGGTGACGGTGAGCGCCGCCAAGCAGGCGATGAAGACGCTCTACCAGCAGCTTTTTGCCGGAGCCGAGGTGGATCAGGCGGTGCGCCGCGCCCGCGCTGGACTGCACGCCGATAAGCGCCGCACGGCCTACTTCCGGCAGACGATTGAGCTGGAGGATTGGCTGCTGCCGGTGGTCTACCAGAATGCGCCGGTACGCCTCCAGCCCACGCCGATGACCGCCGAGCAAGCAAGTTCCTTCTTCGGGCGGCAAGCTCGCCAGTTGGCCGCAACCGCC
>CAIXLU010000539.1 GCA_903920315.1 uncultured Oscillochloris sp. | reverse complement strand
GGTTCCCCCTCCCACCCTCGCTGACGACCACAAGACGGTCATGGCCCTCCAGAATTTGTCCACCTTCCAGCACATCAATCCCGCGCATAACCCCGCCGAGTTGCTGCGGATTCAGACGGTGCTTATTCAGGAGGAGCAGGAGGAGCAGGCGGCCGAGCAGGCTCTCATGCAGATCCGCACGCGCCGGGCCACGACCTCCCATACCTATCACGATGCCGTGGTGGGTGCGCGTGCTCAGGTACTGGCCCAATATGGCTCCGACTCCAACGAGGTCGCCCTCATCGGGCTGACCCGCAAGTCGGAGCGCAAGCGGCCCACGCGCCGCAAGACCACGCCTAAGTAGCGAGGGCCGTTAAGGCTATGCCACGCCGTCCACGAATAGATAACGGATACTCGAATAGCGCAGAACAACGCCTCATTCGGGTATTCGCGCCGTATTCGTGGACGGCACCTAGCGGTCTCAGCCCTCAAAACATCCCCTCCTGCCCCTCCACCTTCCCCTTGCCGCCCCTTTGCGCCTTTGCGGCTTTGCGTGAGCCGCCCTTATCGTGCAGCCCCGCCGCTACCTCCTCCGCATATCGCGTGGGTGATGTCGTTGGGCATAGGATCTCGTCGCTTAGGCGTCGGGCGCGTCGGTCGTAAAGAGTGGAATGAGTCTCCGCACGCCGTCGGCCCAGACCGCATCGTCGCCGGTCAGGGGCGGGTCGGCCTCGGCGCGATAGTTTAGGCGCAGGTCATAACCGCTGCGGTCGTAGAGCGCGTGCAGCAGGTGGCCCAGATCCACATCTGGCTCAACGTCGTTGGGCTGGAGCGGCAGCGCAAAGCGGGGGATGGCTTGGCGGATGCCGAAGGGCAGCAGCAGCGCATGCGGGCGGCGGTTGCCCCGGCTGACCATGATCCGGTAATCGCTCTGGCCGGCCCAGCCCGACATCGGCATCGGTTCGCCAGACCGCAGCAGGTCAATCTCGACCAAGTGGGTGAACGAGGCGAGTACCGAATGGCGCTTCCGCAGGTAGAGGCCGCGCCCCTCGCCGGCGCGCTTGTTGGTGGGCGAGAGGATCTCGACCAGAGTGATGACCTCGCCGGTGGCAGACCGCACCTCCAGGTAGGTCTCGCGGATCTGGTCGGGCATATCAACCACAACCATCACACCACCGGATTCGGCGAGTTCGAGGGCAGGCGCAGATGCGCTGCGGGCCGGACCGACCACCGCAACATCCGCACGCCCGGCGAGCATCAGGTCGCCCGGCTCGACTGTGTAGGTGCGCTCCTCAATCGAGACATAGTAGCGTGGGCGCAGACGCGGCGCGAGGTCGTCACGCAGGACGACGATCAGGCTGTTGTGAAGATCCGGCCAGATGGCGGGCTGCTCCAGATAGGGATCCATCCCTGGAAATGGCGTCGGCATAGGGTTCCTCCTCTCTCGGTTGGGAGGTAGTGTAGCATGCCGGGAGGCGGGAAGCGGAAGGCACGGCGTACTCCCTCACTCCTCCCTGTCGCGTCTTACGGTGCGGGCGGAAGTCCGAGCCGCTCACGCAGAGTACTGTCGGCACCCGTGATGGCCTGATCCGGGGCGAGCAGACGCCGTAGCACGTTGGCTTGCATATCCGAAAGCACACCCCAGACGATGTCGTTGGCCTGACGACTGTTCGGCATAGGTTGTCCCTGCTCGGCCTGGGTACGAAAGATCAGGGCCGCCGCACGGATTTGCGAGTCAATGTCCTTGGCTGCGCCAATATCAAGGCTCATGAGCGTCGGCTGACACCCGACGCGCAGCAGATCGGTCTGGGCCTCGGCACTGATCAGGTAGCGGATGAAATTGACAGCGGCCTGACGTTCAGCCATCCCGATACGTGTGTTCAGCACCAGCGCATCGCTCTGGACATACGGCTGTGGGGCGCGGTTGCCGTCGCTCAGGCGCGGTAGCAACGCCACACCCATATTCTCGTGCCAGAGTCCGTGGTACGTGGTGAGCGCATGCGACCAGTCAAAGGTCATCAGTGCCTGGTGGGTCGTCAGGGCGTTATCAACCGCAACGCCGTCAGTACTGGCCAGAATACGCTCATCGCCGTGCAGGCTGGATAGCCAGTTCAACCACGCCTCCACGCCGGTTCGCCCATCGAGACCAAGAACGAGGGTGCGCTGGTCGTCGAAGACACGACCGCCAAAGGCGTAGAGGTAGCCAATAGTGCGGTCGAAGCTAAGGTTCAAAGCCAATCCCCAGGTGGGCGGATTGCTGCGCGTATCGGTGAGGCCGCGAGCCACGGTCAGCAGAGTCGTCGTATCGGTCGGCGGCGCAGATGCGAAGTTCGCCTTATTGTAGTAAAGGGCCAAGGTGTCGAAGGTGAGCGGCACCCCGTAGAGAACGCTGGCAGTGATCGAGGCGACCTGTGCGCTGCCCAATGCCTGCGGAAGCAGTTGGCGCAGATCGGCCTGATCAAGCAGGTCATCGAGCGGAAGCAGATGACCATCTTCAGCCAAACCACCGATGGTGTGGCTCTTGAGAATCGCCATATGCGGCCCGCCACCTTCGGAGACGGCAAGCGCCATATCGGATGTCAGCGAGGCAATCGGGTGCGCCTGGAGGACGATCTGGGTGGAGGAATTGCTACGGTTGTAGCGCTCGATGAGGGCGGACAGAACCCGATCCTTGGGGTACGACCAATCGTGCCAAAGGATCAAAACCGTCTTCGCACGTTCGCCTGCGACGACCGTAGGTGCGGGGGGGCTACTCGACAGAGGTGCGGCAGGGGCGTTACAGGCGATCAAGGAGAGGATGACCATCCCGATAGACAAAAGGTTCCTCGTGTACTGCCGTACCGTCAATGCGCAGCCTCTCTTTCCAAAGAGAACGGCGGCAGTATAACATGGTGCGAGATAACGGCGCAAAATGCGGTACGATAGCGTTGTTGTCCTACTCTCTGCCGCCGAAAGCGAAGTGCCATATGCAAGAAATTGACGATCTGCTCGTGCGGGTGAGCCGCAAGGAGCCAGAAAGTACGTCGTACGTTGTTGAGATGTGGCTGGAGGGCGGTCGCCATGTGAACGCCCAGGAGGAACTTCAGCTCGATGATTATGTCGAGCCGTCGCTCGGCGATACCGTATCCCTGGCGACCCACGGGATCGAGCTGTTCAACCGACTCTTTAGCGGGCGGCTCTCGATAGCCTTTCAGCAGGCGTGGGCGGCGGCTGTGACCCGCGACCGCATCCTGCGGGTGCGTTTGGCTCTCGATGCAACGGCACCTGCGCTCCATGCGGTGCCCTGGGAATTGCTCTACTTCGACGATAGCGGCGGCCTCTCGCCCGCACGCCCCTTAGCCACCGATAGCCGTATCGCCTTCTCGCGCTATATCGAGAGTGCTGATTTCGACGAAGGCGTGCAGGTGAGTCGTCGCCCGGTACGCCTGCTGCTGGTTATCTCCGACCCGTGCGACCTCACGGATCGTTGGGGGCTGGTTCCTGTCAATCGGGCCGCCGAGGAGCGCGATTTCCGCACCCGGTTTAGCTTAGCTATTAGC
>CAIXLU010000538.1 GCA_903920315.1 uncultured Oscillochloris sp. | reverse complement strand
GCGAGGTGGTGAGGGGTTTCAGAGTCAAAAACTCTCAAAATCTACCTGTTTTAGTGTTCATTGTGGCGATTTCGTCGCCACAATGAACACCAATTGGCACATTTTCCACCGGCGGAGACGCCCCAGTCGCTCTTCTCAGGTATGACCCATTGCTCCGTTTATCGCATTGTAATGCGGTAAAAAAAGATGTGGGTAAAGATATGCGCGTGGGGGAGGGGCTGGGGGTGGGGGAGCGAGCGGCAATCTGAGGACTTTGCATCAGCCCTGGCGCGACTCCCATTCCACGTATCCACCGTGGCGTGGTATCGTACTGATGGCGTTACCCATCTGAATCGCACGATTGACAGGGGAGGAGTGATGGCCCGTTTTCTGATCAGCACCATGCCGGGATTCAGCCACATCCAGCAGATCGGCGTCATTGCCCGTGCGCTGGTAGCCCAGGGGCATACGGTCTGGTGGCACACCAGCGCCACCTTTCAGTCTGCGGTCGAGGCGTGCGGAGCCCACTTCACCCCGGCCAGCCCCGCCGCCATCTCACATCTCTACGCCGATCCCGGCGCTGCGCGCACCGCACAGGAAACGCTCGCCGGACGGCGACCGCGCATCACCAGCCTCCAGGCGGATCTCCAGGAGCTCTTCATTGCGCCGCTCCGCGCTCAACACGACGACTACCAGGCTCTCCTGCCGACGTTTCGCCCCGACGCTCTGATCGCCGACCTCATGACCCTCGGTCCGGCGCTCTTTTCTGAGACCACGGGCATCCCGTGGGCGATGGTCGGGATGAGTACCTTGAGTGTGGCCAGCCCCGATGTTGGGCCGTTCACCCTTGGGCTTCCCCCGGCCCGCACCCCGCTCACCCGCTTGGCCTACGGGTTGATGCACCGGTTCTTCGCCCAGGTGCTGATGCGCCCCGTGAACCGCTGCACCAACACGGTGCGGGCGACCCTCGCCCTGCCACCCCTCCCGCACGGGCGGATGTTCTTCGATCTCCAACTCTCGCCCTACCTGTATCTCCAGGGAACCACGCCGAGCTTCGAGTATCCCCGACGCCTGATGCCGCCCCAGGTTCATTTTGTCGGCCCGCTGATTGGCGGGCCAGCCGTGCCGTTTACTCCGCCTGTCTGGTGGCCCGAGATCACGACCGCCCGCACCGTCGTCCATGTCTCTCAGGGCACCGTGGCAACCGCACCCGAGGCGCTGCTCCTCCCCACGCTGCACGCGCTCGCTGACGAGCCTCTGCTGGTGGTGGCGGTGACCGGGGGTGCGCCCATCGCCCGGCTGGGCGACCAACTCCCGGCGAATGCACGCGTGGCACCGTTCCTCCCCTATGCCACCCTGCTCCCGTATACGACCGTGATGGTCACCAATGGAGGCTACGGCGGTGTTCAACTTGCCCTCGCCCACGGCATCCCCCTGGTTGCGGCGGGCAAGAGCGAAGACAAGGCGGAGGTCTGCGCACGGATCGGGTGGAGCGGGGTCGGGATCAATCTGGACACCCATCGGCCGACGCCTGCGCAGATCCGCAGTGCCGTGCGGCAGGTGCTGGCGGATGATCGTTATCGGCGGCAGGCTCAGGCGATTCAGCAAGAGTTTGCGCACTATAACGCGGGACCAACCGCTACCGCCCTGCTTGAGCGTCTGGCCGTAACCGGGTGCCCGGTCCTGCGTGCTGCCGGGGTGTCCATTTCTACGACGGAGTATCTGTAATCGCGTAACAAAGGGTCGGTCACGTGGTTTGTCATGCGCACCATGTTCGATCACCAGCGAGGGAGGGAGGTGGCATGAGCGCAGGCCCGATCCATCCTCCCGTGACCATTCCCCATCAGGGCACCGGAAGCGTCACCATGTCGGAGACTTCCGAATCTCCGACACGACAACCTCGTGTCACCCACCCACACATCGGATAAAAGCGGGTACTCCGTCGTCGTAACGTCATAAAGCGCCCATTGACATGTCGGATATGCACATGGTAGAGTACCGTGGATCTCTCATGTTTCTTCTACGGCGCACACTTGCATCACTCAATCGACGATTACCTTGCATCTCTCGTGGAGAAGGGCCGCTCGCCGCTGACCACCAAGGCGGTGCGCGGTGATCTGGCCGGCTTCGCCACCTGGTGGGAAGCGGTTCGCCGCCGACCCTTCGCGCCTGATCTGCTGCGTGAACCCGACATCCACGCCTGGCGTATGCATCGCCAGCTCGATGCGGCCGCAGCCCCCTCGACGCTAAACCGTGCCTTGAACAGCCTGCGCGCCTACCTTGCCTGGGCGCAGAAGGCCGACCTGATCGCCGCCAACCCCGCTGACACGATCACATCCCTGCCGACCAGCAGCCCCTCGCCAAAATCCATCCCGTCTGCTGCGGTTGACGCTCTCCTGCGCACCGTGCAGTCGGAGCGCAATGAGCGCGTGCGTCTGCGCGACGAGGCTTTGCTCGCACTGCTGGCCCATGCCGGTCTATGTGTCCAGGAGACCTGTGACATCCAGTTGCGCGACCTCGACCTGGATGGGATGACGGTGACAATACGTCGAGGCAAGGGTGGGCGCACGCGCCGGGTCATACTGAACGCCGAGACGGTGGCCGTACTGCGGCGCTACATCAAACAGTTGCGCTGTCCCAAGGGGCTGCCCGTCGTGGGAAGTGATGCCGAGCATGAGCCACTGCTGGTGGGCTTCGACCACACGAGCGCGGGCCAGCCGATGCACCCCGGCGTCAACCAGCGCCTCATCCAGCGGGTGGTTGACCATCGCGCCCACGAGGCGGCTGATCGCCTGCGCGCCGATGCGGCTGGCCTGAGTTCGCTAGAGCGCGCTGCCGAATTGAACGACCTCGCTCGCCAATTGGACGATGCAACCCCCCACACGCTGCGCCACAGTCTGGCCCGCCGGATGCTTGAGTCGGGCGCTGATCTGGCGATGGTGCAGCGTACCCTTGGCCACAGCAGTATCGCTACGACCGGGATGTATCTCACACCGAGCGACGATGACCTGCGTGCAGCGATGGAGCGTGCTGTTTCGTAAGAACTGACCCGAGAGCAGAAGGACGCCTGTCCTCACGCGGGAGGTCATCACTGTGCCGGTAGGGGATGAGACAGAGCCATCGTATCTCATTCCGTATTCCCGTCACGGATTGGCTCTTGCGCACTTTTGGTGATCGCAGATGATCAACTCTGCAACGACGGCATAGGAAGCCTTAAATAGCTGTCGATTTTTGCGCTGGGAGGAAGACCTCTCTGCCTTGGTCATCAGCAGAAGTATGATGTGGCATCAAATTCCCAGACATGCGGCGCGACAATTCTACCACACCCTCTGCTCATGCCAATGACATAGGAATTTCCCTGATTTCTTTGATTATTTTCAAAGAAATCAGGGAAATTTTACAGCACCGAAAACCTTTACATTTTCATCCACGATATCCCGTTGTAAAGCGCAACAAGCAGCCGGTATGTTGCCTCAAAAATTCAGAGAATTTTACACCTGGGAACTCATGGCCCGCCTATCGACCGAAGCCACGAGCCTCGCCGTACTCCGGCAGATTGCCCCAGGTGACGTGGCCAATGATTGGATCGCTTGGAACAACATTGGTTGGCGGCAACGCCAACCGCAACAGCGTGACTTTTGCGGTATTGCGAACGAGATCGTTGCCAGACCCCCATCCTTAGGATGGCACGCTGGAATGAGGCGGAAATTTCTAGTGCGTACTTTCGGGTACGTAGAAAGTAGTAGGTTCGTGTCGTGACAATTACTCCACTGCGCGATCTGGTGACCCAGTGCCGCGCTGATCGCCAAAGCTTCCGTGCCGATGGTACGCGAGTTACGTATGCCTGCGTCGAGATCTTCCGCCGTGCCTGTTTGGTTGACGAGGAAGCTAGCGCGGCGATCTGGGAGATCTTTGCTCCGCAGGTAGAGCGCTGGGCAAATCCGCGTACCGACCTGCCGCCAGAAGATGTTGCAGATCTGGTCCAGGAGACCTTCCTGCACTTCTTCGTCGAGCTACGGCAGGAGAAGTACCACTACCTTGTCGAGACCGATGACCTCGGCCTGCTGATGGCATTCTTGAAGCGGCGGGTTAAGTGGGAGTGTTTGACATCTGCGCGTAAGCGCTCGCATCTGCCCTTTGCCCTCGACCCAGATCTACCCCTCGTCGATGCACGCGCCGAGATGCAGATCCGCGCCGTTGAGAACCAGGATGAGTGCCGACGACTGCTCGCGCATATCAAGTCGATCACCAGCGATCTGGAATGGCTCGTCTTTAGTACCCGCATCCTCCTAAACATGCCCCCGCGCGATATTCTCGCCGCCTACCCTGAGCGCTTTACTGATATGCAGCAACTCCGCGCAATTATTCAGCGGCTGACCCGGCGGATTGACTCCGACGAAGTGATTCAGTCAATTGGGGAGCGTGTTACGCCGCAGCGCAAAAAAACAGCCGCGCGCGCATTTCTTGAGATACGAGATGATCAATCAGGAGGGCAATCAGATATGGACGAGCCATGTATCCTGGATGAGTCGCTGCTCCTTGACTATATCAGCGGGGTGGCAACGGTGGCTGAACAGGCGCTCGTCGAGCGCACACCCGCATGCCTGGCTGCCGCTCAGCGCCTTGGACAGCGGCTGCTGCCGCTGATAGGTGTACTCCATCGCTTCGAGTGTCCCGATGTTGAGACCTTGATCGGCTATCAGGAGCTGCGCCTCGACAGCACGGCCCAGCTTGTGGTGCGTCAACATGTCGCCGCTTGCCCGAATTGCCGCGCCGAACTGCTGGCGCTTGCCGATATTGATGCTGTCCCAGATCTTCCGGCGAAGAGCGTGTTCCGCCGGATCGTCGAAGCGCTGTTCCAGCCCCCCCTGGCGATGCCGCAGCCAGTGCGCGGCGATGTACGGCACTATCGTACGCCCCAGGTGTCGATCCAGGTCAGCGTGCGTAAAATGCAGGGGAAGGCCCGCAGTTGGACGCTGCGCGGCCAACTGCGCCTGACAGACGACCATCCCATCCAGGATTTGCTAGAGGCGGTGCTGCTCACCCTTGCAGATCAGCCTGATGATCTGCCCCTCACGGGGGCGCTGGAGCCGAACGGGGGGTTCGTCGTGCGGAACCTGCCGGCTGGAACCTACTGCGTGCGCCTGCTGACCCGTGAAGAGGAGATTGTCATCCGCAGGATTGTTGTGGGCGATTCCGCAGAGGAATGAAGTGATATGAGCCAAATCCTCGATCCAGATGCGCTTGCCACCACATTGATCGCCCTGCCCACCGACCAGCGATCCGATTGGCTGGACACCCACCAGTCCCTGCTCAGCCTGGAGCTGATCACCGCCCTCAAGCGGCGCAGCGACGCACTGCTGCTCAGCGATCCCCAGGCCGCTGAACACATCACGACCATCGCGCTCGAAGTGGCACAGCGACTGCCGAACCTACCCCTCGCCATGTCCCTCGCCTGCTGGGCCCGTGGCAACTGGGACAACTACCACGCGCCGGGCGATGCCGTCGCCCGCTACCAGCAGGCACTGGCGGACTATCGCGCTGCCGGTGAGTATCTGAGCGTCGCCCGCCTGCTGAGCAATCTCATCGCTCCTCTGACCGAGTGTGGAGCCTTTGATCAGGCCCAGCAGGCATACGCCGAGGCTGAGACCATCTTTGCCGACATGGGCGAGGATGCCGCCTTCTACCTGCTGGCTATGGAGCAGAACTACGGGCTGCTACTGCACAGTCAGGGGCTGTTTAGCGAGGCACTGGCTATGCATGATCGTGCACTGGAGCGTGCCTACCGCTTTGACCCCACAGATGTGGCGGAGGTGCAGGTCAATCGTATTCTGACCCTCGGCATGCTGGGGCGGCTGGCTGAGGGCGAGGCGGCGCTGTATGTCGAGCGGGCTGTCGCGGCGGATCACCAGCAGGCCCTGACCGTTGCCCGTATTGATATGAATTTGGGTGAGCTGTACACCGCTCTTGGTCGCCCGGCAGATGCGCTAAGCCATTTTGATACCGCCCTGGACGGCTTCACGGCCCTGGGCAATCAGATGGAGGTCGGCACCCTACGACTGCTGGAGGCGTCCCTCTTCGAGCGTATCGGCGCGCTGCGCGAGGCATGTCGCAGCTACACCCACGCCCGCACGCAGCTCACCGCCAGCGAATTGATGCCGCTCGTCGGCGAGTCCCTTGTGCGCCACGCGGCGGCAAGCCGACGTTATGGTGAGTACGCAGAAGCGCGTCACCTACTCGCGAGGGCAGATAGCCTCTGGCTGCAGCTTGACCAGCCGCTTTGGCGACTGCGGGTGGTCTTAGAGCAGGCAGCGCTGGCCCTCGACCAGGACGATGCCGACACGGCCATGACACTCTTGCAGAGCCTGCCGACTACAGGTGAGCATGTGGCCATGGAAATTGAAAGGCAGATACTCACTGGTGCGGCGCTGGCTCGCCATTGGCAAGCGACTGGTGATCCGTCCCACCGTGATCAGGCCCGCCGCTGCTATAACCAGGCCCTGGCCTCCGCCCAGGCGCTGGACGACCGCTGGATGTCTCGGCATGCCCTGGCTGGACTAGGTCAACTCGCCCTCCACGACGATCCGGACTCCGCGTGTGCCTTGCTCGAACAGGCCGTGGCATGTGATGAAGCGCTACGCCAGTCGCTGAGCGTGGAAGAGCTGAAGGCTGGCTTTCAGACTCAGGCCGACGATCTGCTGCCCAGCCTGATCCGGCTGGCGGTCGATCAAGGCCAACCGATGCGCGCGCTCGTCTACGCCTGGCAGGCGAAGGGCGGTGCGCTGCGTGACCTGCTCTATGCGACGAGTGCCGAGCGCAGGCTTAGCCCCGCCGACCGAGCTGCGCTGGACCACGCACGCCAGCAACTGGCCAGTCAGCGCTGGTGCTTTGCCCGTGAGTCCGGCGCGGGGCCAGAGCAGCCCCGCGAGGCAAGCGACCCGGCGATCCGAAGGCTCGAAGATCAGCTCGCCGCCCTGCGCCGCCGCCTCAATCACCAGATGTCGGATGCGTCCGCCGTCCCGTCTGGCGCTCCGGCAGAGCGGCTGGCTGATATGGACGCCGATATCCTGATCGAGTATGTGCGCTGTGGCGATGACATCCTGGCCCTGTGTGCCGACCGCAAAGGTGATTGTCAGGCCATCTGGCTCACCACGTTGGAGACGACTCTCGATCTTCTTGATATGATCAAGCTGAGCTTTGAGCATGTGGTGACGCTGTCGTTCGACCAGCTTTCCCGGCAGCGCGAGCGCTGGCTGGCCGAGTGCATCCCCGCGCTGCGCGAGTGCTACGATCTGCTGATTGCACCATTAAACCTGCCGCCCGGCGCTCGCCTGTTGATTGCCCCCTGTCCGCCGCTGACAATGCTTCCATTTGCGGCGCTCTGGGACGGGCAGCACTATCTGGTGGAGCAGCATACTATTGAACTGACGCCATCTGGTGCGCTGCTCGCCGCCCGCCCGCCGACTGTGCCGCTGGGCGTGCCGCTCCTGATCGCGTCCTCCGCCGAGGGTGCGCTGGGATCGGCCCAGGTTGAGGTCGCTGCCATCTGCGCCGCCCTGCCGGATAGCGTGAGCCTGGTAGATGACCCACAGGCGCTGATCTATCTGAGCAACCTGACGCAGCCGCCCCGCATCCTGCACCTGGCCGCCCACACCATCCTGCGCGAAGATCTGCCGATCTTCTCGGCGCTCCAGCTCAGCGGCGGAGTGCTGGCGGTTGAGCAGTGCTACGACCTGCCCCTGGCCGGTACCGAGTTGGTTACGCTGAGCGCCTGCACCACCGCCAGCGGGATGGAGAGCGGCGGCGCGCTGCTAGCCTTTCAGTCGGCCTTTTTTGTGGCCGGGGTACGGCGCGTACTCAGCAGCCTCTGGGCGGTAGGGGATGCGTCCACCGCTGCCTGGATGGGCCGGTTCTACCGCGCCATCGCTGCGGGCCACGACCCAGCGATTGCACTGGGCCAGACCCAGCGCTCGCTGATTGCCGATCCTGGCCTGGGGCACCCAGCGATCTGGGCGGCATTTATGTGTAGTCGGCGCTGAGATCACCATTGATATCCGACCGAGACAACTCCCGTGCCAACTCTATACTACAATGTCAATGGTGACGTTCTATTATCACGTACCCCAGGCTAGAGACTCATTAACAGCCAATCTTTATGTTCTCGCCAGGAGGTTCGTTGTGTCTGATTCCTTCTCACGCCTCAGGATTGTCCATTCGAGTCGCCCGCGCCCGGCTTCGCTGCTACCATGCTTACCGCTCTGGCTGTTGTTAGCCTACTCCTCGGGTTGACGATCACCGAGGTAGGTCTAGGTGGTGTTGGGCAGGTAGCCATGGCTCAGATCGGCTGCGCGACCGGCGAGAGCCTGCTTGTGCCCTTTAGCGGCGGGCCATCGGGCGCGCAGACAGTGCAATCGTACAATGGCGTCGAGATGATCAGACTGACAGTTTCCGGCGTAGGGACGGCAGCGGGCGGGCAGTATAGCGATGCCTTCTATATCTACGCGAGTGCGAGCAACACTCCGATCACCCCGCAGCACTATACCGCGCAGTATAACTGGGTACTCTCGATCAATGGCCAGCACGCCGAGACCCTGATCTCCGGCCAAATGGTGCCGACCTATCGCGCTGACCACATTTACAGCTTCGATATTATAGCGCCGGCGGGCAAGCTCAGCTTTGGGGTCAACGATACGGGAACCGGCGATAACACGGGTAGCTACACGGTCGATCTCTGCCAGGGCGTGCCGCCGACGAGTACGAGTACCCCGACGAGTACGAGTACCCCGACCAATACCCCGACCAATACCCCGACCAATACCCCGACGAGTACGAGTACCTCGACCAATACGAGTACCCCGACCAATACCCCGACGAGTACGAGTACCTCGACCAATACGAGTACCCCGACCAATACCCCGACGAGTACGAGTACCCCGACCAATACCCCGACGAGTACGAGTACCTCGACCAATACGAGTACCCCGACCAATACCCCGACGAGT